>JAYVKX010000091.1:0-8191 GCA_043768005.1 Novosphingobium sp.
CTTACCTGAACTTGTCTCTCGCACCGATGATGCGCCGCTGCGCGCGCTGCCCGCCAATGTCGAGGCTGAGGCCGCGTTCCTTGGCGCGGTGCTGATCGATAACCGCGTGATCGAGGAGCTGCCGACGCAGCTTGCGCCGGTGCATTTCTTCGAACCGATCCACGCCAAGATCTATGAGCGGATTCTCCAGCTGCTGGACCGCAAGGCGATTGTCACCCCGGTTACATTAAAGCCCTATTTCGAAGCGGATGAGGCGCTGAAGGAACTGGGCGGGGTGACGTATCTGGCGCGGCTGACCGCCGATGGTCAGGGACTGCTCGCCCCGCGCGAACTGGCCGAGCAGATTTATGATCTGGCGCTGCTGCGCGAACTGGTTTCGGTTGGCCGCAATCTGGTCAGCAATGCGATGGATACGTCGGAAAGCGTTGAGCCGCTGGCCCAGATCGAACTGGCCGAAGCCGCGCTCTATGCGGTAGCCGAAGGCGCGGGAACCAATACCGAGGCGCAGGGCTTTGCGGTCGCCACCCGCACCGCGCTGGGGATGATCGAGCAGGCGCTGCTATCGGGCGGGCATGTTTCGGGCACCACCACAGGGCTTACTTCGATCAACGAAAAAGTTGGCGGATTGCATGATTCGGATCTGATTATCCTGGCGGGCCGCCCGGGCATGGGCAAGACCGCGCTGGCCACCAACATCGCCTTCAACGCCGCCGACCGGCTGCGCCGCGATCTGGCCGATGGCATTGCGGAAGATAAATCGGTTGGCGCGGCAACCGCGTTTTTCAGCCTGGAGATGAGCGCGGATCAGCTCGCCACGCGTATTCTGGCCGAGCAATCGGGGATCAGCTCTGAAATGCTGCGGATGGGCAAGATCAGCCGCGATGATTTCCAGCAGCTGTCCTATGCCAGCCAGCGCCTGGCCGAATTGCCGCTGTTCATCGATGATACGCCCGCGCTGTCGATCGCGGCGCTCCGCGCCCGGGCGCGGCGATTGAAGCGGCGGCATAACATCGGCTTGATCGTGGTCGATTATCTGCAGCTGCTGCAAGGTTCGGGCCGGGCGAATGACAATAGGGTCAATGAAATCTCGGAAATCAGCCGCGGGCTCAAGACTTTGGCCAAGGAACTGGGCGTTCCGGTGATCGCGCTGTCGCAGCTGTCCCGCGCGGTTGAACAGCGTGAAGACAAGCGCCCGATGCTATCGGATCTGCGCGAATCGGGCTCGATCGAGCAGGACGCCGATATGGTCTGGTTCGTATTCCGCGAGGATTACTACGTTGCCTCGCGTGAGCCCAAGCGCCCGGTCGATGGCGATGATGCCAAGACCCATGAACAGCACGCCACCTGGGCCGCCGATATGGAGCGGGTCTATGGCCTGGCCGAATTGATCGTCGCCAAACAGCGCCACGGCTCGACCGGCAAGGTGAGGCTGCGGTTCGAACCAAGGATCACCAGGTTCAGCGATCTGGCCGAAGATGCGCTGGGCGCAAACAGCTACGACGATTGATCGTGCAGCAGCCCAGCGATTTCCTTGACTTTTGGCGGACCACTCCCTAGCTCGCCCCTTTCCCGCAGATTCTTGATTCTGGAGTGCCCTATGGCGCGCGTTACCGTCGAAGATTGCGTCGACAAGATCCCCAACCGGTTTGACCTTGTCTTGCTGGCCGCACAGCGTGCCCGTGAGATTTCGGGCGGTGCAGAACTGACCATCGAACGTGACCGGGACAAGAACCCGGTCGTGGCGCTGCGCGAGATCGCGGATGAGACGGTGCGTCCGGTCGGCCTCAAGGAAACGCTGATCAATTCGCTCCAGCGCGTCCTGCCCGAGGATGATGACGAGGTTGATGCCATCGGCTCGCTCAGCCAATCGGCTGAAGCGCTGCGGATCACCGCTGCCGCGCCGGTTCGCAACACCTCGATCGGCGGTGATTACGAAGGCTGATTTAAGCCGCAGATCTAAAACGCAAACGGCCCGCACGCTTCATTGAGTGCGGGCCGTTTGCGTTTAGGTTCCAGCTATCAGTGACAGGGCCAGGTCTTGATGAACAGATCGGCCATGGCGGCGCGCATCGGGATATGGCCGCGCTGCTCGGCGGGATAGGTCCGCAAATGGGCCAATAACGAGTTTGAATTAACCGGCGCAGGCTTGGGCGGGCAGCTGCTGGGCTTGCCCATCGCGCGCTCTGCCGTCAGCTGTGCGCGATAGGCCTGGCCCGCAGCCTGGCCTTCGGTTTGCAGCGCCTTATAATCGGATGAGAACAGCGCCATCGCGCCCTTGGCACGCAGGGCATCAGCCTTGGCCAGAAAAGTCGCCACGCTCATATCGCCGGGAACGGCAAGCGCCGGGATGGCGCTGAGCAGCGCGGCAGCAACTGCGAAATATCTGAATTTCATTCCTGGATTCTCCCTGGGCAAGCGGCTTAGCCTGACCTGTGCCTGATTGCATTACGATGAACCGCGCGCGCGATGAACCGATTGTGCGCTGCGATCACGGCGCTATGGATGGCAACTTAGCGCAGGGGGCACAATGAACGGCGGTGAACTGATCGGTGATATCGCGCAAGGCGCTTTAGTGGCCCGGGCGCTTGAGCCTGACCACGGCGAGAGCGGGAGCCAGGCTGCAGGCCATACCCATGAAGCTGCCTGCCTTAATTGCGGAACGCCGCTCGCCGGGAGCCATTGTCACAATTGCGGACAGGCGGCGCATGTCCACAAGACCATTGCCGCCTTTTCCCACGATCTGCTCCACGGGGTATTTCATTTCGAAGGCAAGATCTGGCGCACCCTGCCGCTGCTGGCCTGGCAGCCGGGCAGGCTGACCCGCGAATATATCGATGGGCGGCGCGCCAGCTATGTCTCGCCAATCGCGCTGTTCCTGTTCGTGGTGTTCCTGACCTTCGCGCTGTTCAATCTGACCAGCGGCCCGTTCAACTTCACCAACAATGATGTGGTGATCAAATTGGGTGCCAAGCAGGCGGAAACTGATACGCTAAGCAAGATTGCGGAACTGGAGGCCGAGCTGGTCAAGGCGGAGGCGGCGGGCGAGCAGACCGGCGCGCTGGAAGGTCAGCTGGCCGGTGCGCAAGGCGCGCTTGAGGGGATCCGCGCGGCCAAGGACGGCGATCTGCCCGACAAGCTGGCCACCGCCGATACTCCGGCCGAACAGAACTTCGCCGACAAGGCCAATGCCATCTGGCAAAAGGCCAGGACCAATCCGGAACTCGCAATCTACAAGCTGCAGTCCAGCGCCTATAAATACAGCTGGCTACTGATCCCGATCAGCGTGCCGTTCGTGTGGCTGCTGTTCCCGTTCCGGCGGCGCTTTCACCTGTATGATCACACCGTTTTTGTAACCTATTCGCTATGCTTCATGCTGCTGCTGCTTTCGGCGGGAAGCCTTGCCGCGATGTGGAACGTCACCGCGCTGCCCGCCTTGCTGGCGCTTTACGCGCCGTTTCACATGTACCGCCAGCTGCGCGGAACCTATGGCACTTCGCGGATCGGCGGGCTGCTGCGCACAGCGGCGCTATCGGTATTCGCCGTTTTTGCCCTGGCGCTGTTCGCGCTGTCGATCCTGGCGCTGACAGTAAGCGGCTAAGCCTTATGCGCCTTGCCCGCTAAGCACCCTGGGGTGCCGTATCGCCGCTGAACCGCTTGCCCGCCTTGGGAATGGCGGAGCCGCGAACCGGTGCGATTACCGACGGGCCGCTGGGCTTGTCGGGCCGGTCAAGCTTGCCGGTTTCCAGCAGCTGGCGGATATCCTCGCCGCTCAGCGTCTCGAATTCCAGCAGCGCCTGCGCCAGCAGGTGAAGCTTGGCTTCCTCGGCCTTGAGCACATCGGTCGCGCGTTTGTGTGCGCCATCCACTAGCCCGCGGATCTCGCTGTCGATCAGCTTGGATGTGGCATCAGACATCATCACCCGCTGGTTGGCGCCATAGCCCAGATAGCCTTCACCCTGCTCTTCATACTGGAGCGGGCCAAGCTTGTCCGACATGCCCCATTTGGTCACCATATTGCGCGCCAGACTGGTGGCATACTGGATATCCGACGAGGCCCCGGACGAGACTTTGTCATAGCCGAAGATCAGCTCTTCCGCCACGCGGCCGCCCATGCTGACCGAGAGGTTGGCGTGCATCTTGTCGCGGTGATAGGAATAGCTGTCGCGCTCGGGCAGGCGCATCACCATGCCCAATGCCCGGCCGCGCGGGATGATCGTTGCCTTGTGGATCGGATCGGAGGCTGGCTCGTTGACCGAGACTAGCGCATGGCCCGCCTCATGATAGGCGGTCATCCGCTTCTCATCCTCGGTCATTACCATTGATCGGCGTTCCGCGCCCATCATGACCTTGTCCTTGGCGTCTTCAAATTCCTGATTGGCAACCAGCCGCTTGTTGCGCCGGGCCGCCAGCAGGGCCGCTTCATTGACCAGATTGGCCAAATCCGCCCCGGTAAATCCGGGGGTGCCACGCGCGATGGTGCGCGGATTGACATCGGGGGCCAGCGGCACCTTCTTCATATGGACCGACAGGATCTTTTCGCGGCCTTCGATATCGGGGATCGGCACCACCACCTGCCGGTCAAACCGGCCCGGGCGCAGCAGGGCGGGATCAAGCACATCGGGGCGGTTGGTTGCGGCGATGATGATGATGCCTTCATTGGCTTCAAACCCATCCATCTCGACCAGCAGCTGGTTGAGCGTCTGTTCGCGCTCATCGTTGGAATTGCCCAGCCCATGGCCGCGATGACGGCCAACCGCATCGATTTCATCGATGAACACGATGCAGGGCGCGTTTTTCTTGGCCTGTTCGAACATGTCGCGGACGCGGCTGGCACCGACGCCGACGAACATTTCGACAAAATCCGAACCTGAAATGGTGAAGAACGGAACCCCCGCCTCCCCCGCGATGGCGCGGGCCAGCAGGGTCTTGCCGGTACCAGGGCTGCCGACCAGCAGCGCGCCCTTGGGGATCTGGCCGCCCAGCTTGGAAAACCGCTGCGGATCGCGCAGAAATTCAACGATTTCTTCCAGTTCCTCGCGGGCTTCATCGATCCCGGCCACGTCCGCAAACGTCACGCGGCCCTGCTTTTCGGTGAGCAGCTTGGCCTTGCTTTTGCCAAAGCCCATCGCGCCCGATCCGCCGCCCTTCTGCATCTGGCGCAGCGCCACAAAGGCCACCCCCAGGATCAGCAGGAACGGCAGCGCCTGGATCAGAATATACAGCAGAACATTGGGTTCTTCCGGGGCCTTGCCCGCATATTTCACCCCGCTCTGCTGCAACAGGGGCTGCAGGCTGGTGTCATTGGGGATCGGAATGGTGCTGAATTTGTCACCATTTTTCAGAGTGCCGACGATTTTATCCTCACTGATCTGAACCTCAGCGACGGTGTTTTCGGTAACTTTGGACCGGAATTCAGAATAGCCGATCGCTTTGCCCGCCACTTCGGTGCGCGCGCCAAACATTGAAACCACCAGCAACAGCGCCAGAAAAATGCCGCCCCACATCAGCAGGCTCTTCATCCAGGGGTTACCGCTTGGCTGATCGTCATTCATGATCGGTCCTTTCAAGCGCTAATGTAGGATGGAAGGCCTGAATGGCAAGCTAACGCAGGCGATGGAAAGCTAACTCGGGCGATGTCTTGCACGGGCCGCCGCTGCAAGGCAGAAGCGCGAGCGAATTTGGGGGGATGAGGGTATGATCAGTATGGCGGCAAGCGATGATCGCTTTGCGGATTGGCCCAGGCTGCGGGCGCGGCTTCTGCTGCTGGCCATGGCGCTGCTGCTGATCGCCGCCGCACTGGTCCCGATCAATGCGGGCAAATCGACCGTCAAGACGCAGTCCTTTTCGGAAAATATTACCGGAAAGAAAGGCGCAGCGCGTCCGCGTGATGATGATCTGGCGCTGTATGATGCGGTGATCGCGCGGATTTCCAAGGGTGAGAATTATTACAAGGTCGCGGCACAAGAACACCGCAACAGCAATTATCCCCTGCGCCCTGGCTTTGCCGTGCGCCTGCCGATGCTGGCCTATATCGATGCGGCGCTGGGAGAAACCGGCCAGGCGATTGCCGCCTTGGTGCTGATGCTGGCGGTGCTGGCGGCGTGGTGGCAGCGGCTGGCGGATGAGCCGGGCGGGCCCCGGCATCGGCGGATTGCGGTGGCGCTGCTGTTCCTGGGGGCGTCGCTGGGGATGAACCGCTATTATTTCGTGCTGCACGAGCTGTGGGCCGGGATGCTGCTGGCTTTGGCGTTTGGGTTGCACCGCCCGGGTAAGCGCTGGGGTGCGGCCTTGGCGGTGACAGCGCTGGCGCTGGCGATCCGTGAACATGCCCTGCCGTTTGCCGCACTGATGGCGGCAATGGCGTTGTGGCGGCGTGACTGGAAGGAAGGCGCAGGCTGGAGCGCGCTGATCGCGGTGTTCCTGGGCGCGATGGCGCTGCATCTTCATCTTGTGGCCGGACAAACCTTGCCCAGTGACCGGTTTTCTGCGCCCTGGCTGGTCATGCGCGGGCTATCGGGCTGGCTCTCCAACGTGGTGTTATCCAGCAATCTGCGGTTCCTGCCGCATTATGTCGCGGGGCCGCTGGTGGTCCTGATGGTGTTTGGCTGGGCCGGATGGAAATCGCCCGCAGGGGCCTTTGCGACGCTGCTTTACCTTGGCTATGGCGCGGCCTTCATGATCGCTGGCCGGTGGGACAATTTCTATTGGGGCGCGGTGATTGCGCCTGCGATGTTCATCGGACTGGCGTTCTTGCCCCGCGCCGCCACATCGCTGTGGCGGGCGGGATTTGCCAGTGAAGGGATCAGCAATCCCGGCGTTTAGCCGGCGATTTCCTCGATCTTGTGGTGCGGCAGCACGCGCCAGGCGGCGACGAGCAGGATAACGTGGAGCAATTCCACAGCCATCGGCAGCAGATCGCCCGGATAAGGCCCGTCAACCGCCAGGCTGACCGCGCGCACGATCACTGCCGTGCCCATCAGCGCTGCTGGAACCAGCAACAGATCACCATTGCGCCGCCACGCGCCCCACATCATCGAGGCAGCAATCACGCAGAAAAACCCCGTAAAATCGGCGCGCATCGTTGACAGGCCCATTGCGCCATTGGCGGAAAGGCCAAAGCCCAGCCCGGTTTCGGCAGGATTGAACAGGAAGTTCAGCCCCATGAACAGATCGAACAGGCCGAATAGAAAAATCAGCGCGATCAAAATCAGGCGCATAGCTTGTCCCTCTCTCAAATTAACTTCAAATTAGGGCTTGTGCCCCAGCGCAAGCGGAATGGCAAAATGCCACGGGCAAAAAGATTGCGTGTAGAGACGGGGCAATGCAAAAGCGGGGCGCATGACGGCACCAAAAATCCTCCTGATCGTCGGCGGCGGTATTGCCGCTTACAAGGCGTGCGAGCTGGTCCGCCTGATCCGCAAGGGCGGGGCCGAGGTTACCTGCGTCTTGACCGACGGTGGTGCAAAGTTCGTCACCGCGATGACACTGGCCGCGCTGAGCGAAAATCCCGTCCACACCACGCTGTGGGATCTCAAGAATGAGGTCGAGATGGGGCATATCCAGCTCTCGCGGCAGGCCGATCTGCTGGTGGTCTGTCCGGCTACGGCTGATCTGATGGCCAAGATGGCGGGCGGGATCGCCGATGATCTGGCGACCACGCTGCTGCTTGCCACCGATAAGCCGGTGATGGCGGTTCCGGCGATGAATGTGCGGATGTGGGATCACCCCGCCACCCAGCGCAATATCGCCACTTTGGTTGAACACGGCGTCGCGGTGCTGGATCCCGATGTGGGCGCGATGGCTTGCGGCGAATTTGGCCCCGGCCGCCTGCCCGATCCCGAAGCAATCTGGATCGCGATCTGCCAGCTGCTGGGGTTGGAAATTCCCGATTTCGCCAGTACGGCCCAGTTTGGCGAGGAAGGCGAGAGCGAGGATACCGGGCTTGGCGGCCTATCCGGCCTGCTCATCCCGCGCAGCACGACCAGCGCCCGGGTGTTCGGCGATGATGATGAGCTGGTGCTTGGCGATGAATTGGCGGAATTTGAAGAGCTGCCGGTTCCCTTGCCGGAAGCGCCGGTGCCGGTAATCGATCCTGGCGGGCCGCTGCTATCCAGAAAGGGCAAGGCCAAAGCTGCGCCGCCAACCGATCCCGATGCGATCAACCATCTGGTCAATGGCACCGGCGAGGCCG
>JAYVKX010000092.1:0-2317 GCA_043768005.1 Novosphingobium sp.
GGCCCCGCCGCCCAGCTTCAGGTAAGTATCGGGAAAGGGAAAGAAATTACTGATTGTGCGCTCGATCACCCGGTAGCCGTGATCGTGGAGCTTCATGTCCGCGATCACCTTGGGGCGCAGCAAGCTGACGGTGTAGCTGGCAGTCGAATTGCGGAAGCCGGGATGAAACTCCTCGGTCACCGCCGCGCCGCCGACGATATGGCGCCGCTCCAGCACCCGCACCCGCATCCCCGCCTTTGCGAGATAGAAGGCACAGGTCAGGCCATTGTGCCCGCCGCCGATGATCAATGCGTCGTAATTCTTGGTCATGTCTTGCTCCAGCCAGATGGCGGCGCCTTGTGCAGGCGGGCTTGGGGAATGAGGGCGCGGATCTTTTTGGCAAAGCTGCGCAAGCAGACCTCGCTCGAGCCGATCGGGCCAGCGGTATAGCTTTTGGATGCCATACCCTTTTGAACGCGTTCGATCAGCCAGGTGTCTTCCTGATTGACCACGCGATTGATCCGTCCATTGGCATAGCGCGCCAGCTTCATCTCGCGGCTATTGTCAGGCAATGCGAAGACCATCTCGCGCAATTCGCACGTGGTCGGCCCGGTCGGCAGCCACTGCATGAAATCGATCTGATCGGCATAGATATCGAAGGCCATGTTCGGCCACAGCTTGTAATAAAGCCAGCGGCGCTGGCTGCCCTGCGGCAAATGATCCACCCGGGGCAGATGCGCCTGATAGAACCGTTCCCAGAAATTGCCCGATGGCCGGTCCACCAGATCACCCTTCATCCGGTCGACCCAGGGCTGAGCCTCGATCTGATAGCTTTTGCCGACGATCCGGGTCAGCCCGTCATGCGCCACCGGAATATGCAGATTGTCGGAATAATTATCGCCGATCTGTTTCCAGTTGACCGCGCGGGGCCGCATCCTGACATCGCCCAGCCGGCGCATCTCTTCAAACCGGTAGGGGGCGATTTCGGCCTCATACGGCGCCATCATTTCTGCAACCGAGGGGAAGCCTGCATCCTCCAGCCGGACGAAGATGAAACCGCGCCACACTTCCAGATCGATCGCTGCCAACCCATTTTCTTCGAGCTTCAGCGCGGGATAATCCCCCTTCATCGGCACCCCGGTCAGCCGGCCATCAGTGCCATAGGTCCAGGCATGATAGGGGCAGACCAGCTTTTTGGCGCAGCCCGCCGGGCCTTCAACCAGCCGCATCGCGCGGTGGCGGCAGACATTGGCGAAGGCGCGGATCTGGCCATCATCCCCGCGCATGGCGATGACGCTTTCGCCCAGATAATCGAGCGTGCGATAGTCACCAACCGCGGCAATATCACTCTCATGGCACACGATCTGCCATGACGGGCGCAGCACGCGCGCTGTTTCAAGGTTGAGAAATTCAGGATCGCCATAGACCCAGCCGGGCAGGCCCCAATCCGCATCGGGATCGACCTCATCGGCGGTCAATGCTGTAAAAACCTGCTCGAGCTTGCCCATGATCGGCGAATCCATATTGCTTGTTGGACGATCGTATAACAAGTGGTAGGAAATGCAAGTGACCAATAAGCCTCCCCTCGCCAAACCAGCTTTCCGCCGCGCTGAACCCGATGCGCGCCGCCAAAGCCTGATCGCAGCTTGCGCTGCGGTGCTGGCCCGCGAGGGGGCGAGCGGGGCCAGCGTAAGGGCGATCGCGGTGGAAGCAGGAGTTTCAGCCGGGCTGGTCGGGCACTATTTTGGCGGGGTCGATGCGCTGGTCGCCGCAACCTATGCGCAGATCGGAACCCGGGTAGATGCCGCGCTTGATGCTGCACTGGCCGCCGCCGGACCTGATCCGCGCGCGCGGCTGGAAGCCTTTGTTACCGCCAGCTTTGCCCCGCCGATAGCCGATCAGCAGCTGCTCGCCACCTGGATCGCCTTTTGGAGCCTGGTCCGCGCCCGCGCCGATATCGCCGGGCAGCATGATGTCCAATATGCCAGCTTCCGTGCCCGGCTGGAGGCCCTGCTGGGCGACTGCGGTCTGCCCAGCGCCGCACTGCGCCGCGCCGCCATCGCGATCACCGCGCTGGTTGACGGACTGTGGCTGGAGCTGTGCCTCTCCCCCGGCAGCTTCACCGCTGCCGAAGCCAGCGCGATTGCCCGCGCGCAGATTGACGCGCTTACTTCGCCCAGTCCCGCTACTTGGAAAGCTCGGTGAACAGGCTGAGGTAGTAAATGATCCCCGGGCGGATATTGCTCAGCGGCATACGCTCGTTGAGGCCGTGGTTGAAATCATCCGAATCCTTGATCATCGAAGGGCTGGCCGAATAGCTCGGCACGCCAATGGCGCG
>JAYVKX010000093.1:0-2328 GCA_043768005.1 Novosphingobium sp.
TTCGCCGTCCAGCACATCGGGCAGCGCGCCCTGCACATGGATATGGAGCGAATGGAGCAGGCGGTCGATAATGTCCCAGAACACCGGAATAGTGCCATCGCCCGGCACCCCGGGCATCGGCGGCGGTGAGAGGTGCCATTGGCTCCACTGCGCCTTATGAAACTGCATCAGGATGAACAGGCTGTGCGGCTTGAACGCATCGCGCCAGGTCGCCAGCGGCTGACCGGGAGCCCGGCCAAGCGCGGCATAAACCCGCTGGATGATATTGAAGGCGTTTTCATAATAGCCGAACCACAGATGCAGCCCGTGTTCCTCGATCCGGTCGCCCATCTGCTGGTTGCGCCCGCTCGCCCCCTTGCCGCCCAGCCGCCAGCCCAGCTGATAGACGGTGATCTCATATTTGTCCTGCCAGTCGGGCTGTTCGGTCAGCTCGAAAGCGGCGGTCATCGAGCCGACCCCGCCGCCCAGAATGGCGATCTTCCTGCGCTTGAGATCAGCCATTGGTGTTCGCCTTCCAGACTTCGCGGCCTGCGCCGATGGTGAAATCGAAATTGACCCAGAACCCCAGCTCCAGCGGCACCGTCCCCGGCGCGATGCCAAGATCGCTGGCCAGCGGGTGGCTGTCATATTCGGCGATGGTCGCGGTATAGCTGCCATGCAGCAACCCGCCCGAATGGAACGCATCGACAAAGCTGCCCGCCTCGATCACCGCCTGATAGCTGGCCCTTGTGCCATCGGCGGCATCCCGAAACTGGCGCAGAAATACGCCGGGCACTTCCTTGGCACTGGCCAAATGGGCGATATCCTTGATCAGGCTGAGCCCGGGCACGATCCACTGGCCCTGATGGCCAGTGACCAGCCCGGCGATCATCGCAATCGCCTCGCCCGCGTCCGCCCAGATCGTCTCGGCCGTGGTCGCCGTCTCGGTCTGCTGAACCTCGATCAGCGGGGCGATTTCGCCTTGATTGGTGGAGCCGAACTTTTTCATCACCAATGTCGATGCGGAAAAAGCGGTGGCAGGCTCCCCCGCCTTGGGGATCACCAGCGGGCCATAGCCCTTGGGAAAGCCATAAACCTCGCGCCCCGCCGCCAGTGACCAGCTGTTATCGACGCAGATATAGGCCGGATACATCACCAGCCGCTGACCCACGGTAAAGCCCAGCTCCTGCTTGACCTCGACCAGCGGAATCCACAGCGTCCAGCTGTTTTCGGGCACCCAGCCGATCCCGTTATCGGGCGGCAGCGTGCTGGTGCCCTGTGCCGCAAAAGCAAAGGACAACAGCACCATTCCGCTCAGCACCCGGTAATCCAGCACGCCGCCGCTGGGCGCATTCAGGATCGGATCAACCAGCCGCGCCTGCATCACCGCCGCATCGGCTTTCAGGTAAAACCCATACATCTGGGTATTGCGGCAGGCATAGGGCTGCAGGTGGACGGATTCGGCCGGGCGAATGACATATGGGGGCAAATTGTCGCTCATCATCGGCTCCTTCAGATGTGCCCGTCCCAGGGCAGACCCTGGTCAAAGCGGCGCTTGTCGTGCCAGCGAAACGGGGCGAAGATCGCCGGCTCGTGCAGCGGCCACAGCTCGCACGGCACTGCGCTGGAGCCAAACAGGGTGAGCAAGCCATTGACCGCGCGGCGCGCCGCTTCATTGGCGGCCTCCATGCAGGCGACATCGGTGAAGCTGCGGACATAGTCAGAGGCCAGCAGCATATTCGCCGTGGCGGTAACCGCCGCTGGCCGCAGCGCCCAGGTATCGATGAAGTTGACAAACAGCGGCTCGGCATCGGTCAGGGTGATTTTGCCGGTGTGGTGGCTGACCAGATCGGGATCGAGGAAGTGGCTGTGGACGTTGGCATCATCCAGGATGATCTTGCCGCCGACATTGACCGACCGCTTGATCTGCGCCCAGACTTCCTCGGCAATCTCCTCACGCGTGCAATCAAGCGCGGGTTTGCCAAACAGGATCCCCGGCGCGGTCCAGCACGAGATGCAGGCCGACAGGATCCCCCGCACCGTGCCATCGCCGCACCCCGGCAAATGCTCGTCCGCCCAGAACTGCGCTTCTGAGATCGAGGTCAGCGCCCAGGGTGTATCGGCATAAAGCACATGGCCATGCGTGATCGGCACGTCCTGGAACAGGAAGAACTGGATCCCGTTCATCCACCGCACATTGGGGGCAATCGCCATGATATTGGCCAGCGCCGGATCGGCCTTTTGCGGATCATCGGGGCCGCCCGCGCTGTTGCTTAGCAGCGCCGCCATCCGTTCCACCGGCAGGGCGAAGATATAGGCATCGCCGGTCACTTGCTGTGCGCCACCCGG
>JAYVKX010000094.1:0-5566 GCA_043768005.1 Novosphingobium sp.
GGCAGCAGAAACGGGCGACGCGCGGAACGCCTGATCGGCAAAGTGATAATCTGCGCAGACAGCTTTTCTGGCGCGGGCTTGCCCGGCACGGCCCTGGTCGCATCGAATGAAATAATCCGATAGCTGAAGCTGCGTGTCGCATCGCACTGGGCCAGCGCACCGTGTACCGCCAGTGTAGCGGTGCCATACTGCCGCCAGCTTTGCGCAATTGCCGCCAGCGCAAACAGGGCAGCCGAAGCGAACAGGGTACTCAGAGCAAGACCGATCATCACAGCAATCCTTTTCATTCCTGCCATCCGCCCGGTGGATAGGGCTGTGGATGGCTTGTGGATAACTTGGTTCCGGGCTATTTGCTCACCCGGAAGAACACCGCGCCGCCATTGTTCCCTATTTGTTCCTGACGGTCAAGCGCTTTTGTGCCCGTATGGTGAGCAGGCCTTTCTGGCCGTTGCGCTGCTCCTGCGCATTCGAGGCTGGATTTTGATTCCAAACCACGCTAGGTGCCGCCTCGTCCGGACAGGATTGAACCATTTGGTTGGATATTTTGCGCCGGACAAATCCACATGGAAAGCACCCATACCGGTGCCGCAGCGGGCTCTTCCGCACGGTTCCAGCTTTTCAGAGGCATAACCGGAAAGGAAATAATTATGGCGGCTCCAGTCGTCACGATGCATCAATTGATCGAGGCCGGCGCACACTTCGGCCACCAGACCCACCGCTGGAACCCGCGGATGAAGCCGTATATCTTCGGTGCCCGCAACGGTGTTCACATCCTTGATCTGTCGCAGACCGTGCCATTGATGGCGCGCGCGCTCGATTTCATCGCTGCCACGGTTCAGGCCGGGGGCAAGGTTCTGTTCGTCGGGACCAAGCGCCAGGCGCAAGAGCCGATCGCGCAGACGGCGCGGGCTTGCGGCCAGCATTTCGTCAACCATCGCTGGCTGGGCGGAATGCTCACCAACTGGAAGACGATTTCGGGTTCGATCAAGCGCCTCAAGACGCTGGAAGAACAGCTTTCGGGCGACACTACCGGCCTGACCAAAAAGGAAGTCCTGCAGCTGACCCGCGAACGCGACAAGCTGGAAATGTCGCTTGGCGGCATCCGCGATATGGGCGGAATTCCTGACGTGATGTTTGTGATCGATGCCAACAAGGAAGAGCTGGCGATCAAGGAAGCCAACGTGCTTGGCATTCCGGTGGTCGGTATCCTTGATTCGAATGTCGATCCCTCGGGCATTGCTTTCCCGATCCCGGCCAATGACGATGCCAGCCGCGCGATCCGCCTCTACTGCGATGCAGTGGCCCAGGCTGCAACCAAGGGCCACCGTGAAGGCGTGGTTGATTCAGGTGCCGATATTGGCGCCATGGACGAACCACTGCCCGAAGAAGTTGTGCTGGTTGAAGATACTGCGTTAGTTGAAGAGGCTGCGTTGGTTGAAGTAACTGCCGCAGCTCCGGCTGCCGAGGAACCCGCCGCGCAGGCTTGAGCCTTGCGGTTTTGAGACATCAGTCGCCGGGCCTTTACAGGCCTGGCGACTGCAACTTTTTCAAGAGGATATGCGCAATGGCTTATACCGCCACTGACGTGAAAAGCCTGCGTGAGCGCACTGGCGCCGGCATGATGGATTGCAAGAAAGCGCTCGACGAAACCGGCGGCGATATTGAAGCCGCGGTTGACGGACTGCGGGCCAAGGGTCTGGCGGCTGCCGCCAAGAAGTCCAGCCGCACTGCCGCAGAAGGTCTGGTTGGCGTGGCTGTTTCGGGCACCAAGGGCGTTGCCGTAGAGGTCAACTCCGAGACTGATTTTGTCGCCAAGAACGAGCAGTTCCAGGATTTCGTGCGCAAGGCCACCGGCGTTGCGCTGTCGCTTGGTGCGGATGATGTTGAAGCGCTCAAGGGCGCGGCCTATCCCGATGGTGGCACCGTGGTCGAAAAACTGACCAACAATGTCGCCACGATCGGTGAAAATCAGCAGCTGCGCCGGATGAAGACCGTTTCGGTCACCAGCGGCGTGGTCGTGCCCTATATGCACAATGCCGCTGCCCCGAACCTGGGCAAGATCGGCGTGCTGGTCGCGCTGCAATCCGATGCCGGTGCCGATGTGTTGGAACCGCTGGGCAAGCAGATCGCGATGCACATCGCCGCAGCTTTCCCGCTGGCGCTGAGCGCCGATGGGCTTGATGCAGAGATGATCGCGCGCGAACGCGCCATCGCGGCCGAAAAAGCTGCCGAAAGCGGCAAGCCCGACGAAGTCCAAGCCAAGATGGTCGCTGGCGCGGTGGCCAAGTTCACCAAGGACAATGCCCTGCTCAGCCAGATCTTTGTGATGGACAACAAGACCCCGGTGGCTCAGGTCGTCGAAGCGGCTGGCAAGGCCGCTGGCACCAAGATTGAACTGGTGGACTATGTCCGCTTTCAGCTGGGTGAAGGCATCGAAAAGGTCGAAACCGACTTTGCGGCAGAAGTCGCGGCGCTGTCTGCCTAAATTGGGCTGCCTGAACTGATATCATTAGAGTTAGCCTGCGACGGCGGGCTTTGGGGGGCGGCGTCCGAAAGGGGGCCGCCCTTCCCATATGTGCACAGCTTTCCGCCCCACTTGGCAGGGGCGGGTCATGGTCCTATTGCTCCGCCAGCCAATCGCCGGAAACGAGACACAATGATGTCGATACCAAAGTTCAAACGCATCCTGCTCAAGCTCTCCGGCGAAGTGCTGATGGGAGAGCAGGAATACGGGATCGATACCGAATTTGTCGCGCGCCTCGCAGCAGAGGTCAAGGCGGCCAAGGAAACCGGGCTGGAGCTGTGCCTGGTTATCGGTGGCGGAAATATTTTCCGCGGAATGGCGGGCGCGGCCAAGGGTATGGACCGGGCGCAGGCCGATTACATGGGTATGCTGGCTACGATAATGAATGCGCTGGCGATGCAGAATGCGCTGGAACAGCTGGGCGTCGATACCCGCGTGCAATCAGCGATCCAGATGGACGCGGTGTGCGAGCCAGTGATCCGCCGCCGCGCTGAACGCCACCTTGAAAAAGGCCGCGTGGTGATTTTCGCGGCGGGCGTCGGCAGTCCCTATTTCACCACTGACAGCGGCGCGGCCTTGCGTGCGGCGGAAATGAAATGCGATGCCTTGTTCAAAGGGACCAGTGTGGACGGCGTCTATGATGCCGATCCCAAGAAGGTGGCCAGTGCAACGCGTTATGAAACATTGGATTACGGCACGGTCCTGGCAAATGACCTGAAGGTCATGGATGCCTCGGCAGTGGCGCTGTGCCGTGATAACAAGATCCCGATCGTCGTCTTTTCTATCCGCGAGGAGGGCAATCTCGCCAAGGTTTTGGCAGGGCAGGGTGTCCAGACAATAGTGCAAGAGGAAGCGTAAGCCATGGCCAAGTATGATAAGGCTGATCTCGAGCGCAGGATGAGGGGCGCGGTAGAGGCGCTGAAGGGCGATCTATCGGGTCTGCGGACCGGTCGGGCCAACGCCGCTTTGCTCGATCCGGTGATGGTCACGGTCTATGGCAGTAATATGCCGCTCAATCAGGTGGCGACCGTTTCGGTGCCCGAACCGCGCATGATTTCGGTGCAGGTCTGGGACAAATCAAACATCGGTCCGGTGGAAAAGGCGATCCGTTCGGCGGGCCTTGGGCTTAACCCGATCAACGATGGCAATACGCTGCGCCTGCCGATTCCGGATCTTACCGAAGAGCGCCGCAAGGAACTGGCCAAGCTGGCCGGGCAATATGCGGAAAAGGCCCGGATCGCGGTTCGCAATGTTCGGCGCGATGGCATGGAAATGCTCAAAGCCGATGAAAACAAAAAAGAAATTTCGGAGGACGAGCGCAAGCGCGCCGAAACCGAAGTGCAGAAGCTGACCGACGATATCATCAAGGCTGTCGATGAAGCGGCATCGCACAAGGAAAAGGAAATCCTTACCCAGTGACAGCCGGGGCTGCCTCTACGGGCGGTGGCGCGCGGCATGTTGCGATCATCATGGATGGCAATGGCCGCTGGGCCAAGGCCCGCCATCTGCCGCGCGCGGTGGGCCATCAGCGCGGGGTTGAGGCGGTGCGAAGTGTGGTTCGGGCGGCGCGGGAGCTGGGGCTTGAGGCGCTGACGCTGTACGCCTTTTCAACCGAGAACTGGAGTCGGCCAGAGGATGAAATCTCGGCGTTGATGGGGCTCTTGAAGCGCTATATCCTTGCGGACCTTGCCGAATTTGTCGCCAATAACGTCCGGCTTAGGGTGATTGGTGATTACACCGCCTTTGCACCTGACCTTGTGACGCTGATCGATGACGCGCTTTTGCAAACGCAACGCAACGACGGTACAACGCTGGTGATCGCGCTCAATTACGGCTCGCAAGACGAGATCGCGCGCGCTGCGGCCAAAGCTGCGCTCAAGGGCCCGATCACCCCCGAGACGATCGAGGCCGAACTCGATACTGTCGGCCTTCCTCCGCTCGATCTGCTGATCCGCACTTCGGGCGAGGTGCGGCTCTCCAACTTCCTGTTATGGCAGTCCGCCTATGCCGAAATGGTGTTCAGCGATGTGCTGTGGCCCGATTTCACCCCGGCGCATTTGCAGGAGGCGCTGGCAGCGTTCGCCAAGCGGGAGCGGCGCTATGGCGGACGCTAAAACCCTTGCAGTGTCGGGAATGACTTGATCGTGACCAACGTTCAACCGAATAAATCCGATCTCGGCGTGCGTGTGGCCTCGGCCCTCGTGATGGTCACCCTTGCGGGGATGGCACTGTGGTTGGGCGGCTGGGCATGGACGATATTCGTTGCCTTGATCGCAGCGGGCGTCCTGTTTGAATGGCGTGAGCTGGTGCGCGGATTTTCTGTCAGCGCAATGACTGCTGCGGTCTGGATCTTCGGGGGTATCCTTTACATCGGACTGGCAGCGGCAATGATGCTGTTTCTGCGGTTTGGTGAAGCAATTACGGATAATGGCGCCCAGCTAGTCCTGATAATCCTGCTGCCGGTTATTGCCACAGACATAGGTGCCTATTTTGCAGGCCGCGCGATTGGCGGGCCAAAGATTGCGCCCTCGATCAGCCCGTCCAAGACGTGGTCAGGATTACTGGGCGGTTCTGCAGCAGCAGCAGCGGTGGTCGCTTGGCTGGCATTCCGAACTGGCGCGGAGGGGGATCTTGGCCAAACTGCTGTTGCGCTGGTGTCAGCGGGCTTTGGCGTAGCGATTGCGGTGATCGCGCAGACTGGCGATTTCTTTGAAAGCTGGATGAAACGCAGGGCCGGGGTGAAAGACTCTGGCAAGCTCATTCCAGGGCATGGCGGCCTGTTTGATCGGCTTGATGGCTTGCTGGCGGTCTTGTTTATTGGCGGGCTGTTGCTTGTTGGCGTGGTGACGCAAGCATTATTGTTCGGCGATGGTATGCTGCCGGCACCCGCATGACCCGCAGCATCTCCATCCTTGGCGCGACCGGCTCCATCGGCGCTTCTACATTGGATCTGATCCGGCGTGAGCGGGGCAAGTGGCGGGTGATTGCGCTGACCGCCAACAGCAACGCCGCCGAACTGACCAAACTCGCCCGCGAGTTTTC
>JAYVKX010000095.1:0-12738 GCA_043768005.1 Novosphingobium sp.
GTGGCAGGCTCGTCAAAGGTGGAGGAGATCACTTCGCCCTTCACGCTGCGCTGCATATCGGTCACTTCTTCGGGCCGTTCATCGACCAGCAGGACGATCAGGAACACCTCTGGATGGTTATCGGTGATCGCCTTGGCGATATTCTGCAGCAGCACGGTCTTGCCGGTGCGCGGCGGGGCAACGATCAGCGCGCGCTGGCCCTTGCCCTGCGGCGAGATGATATCGATCACCCGGGCCGATTTGTCCTTCACCGTCGGATCCAGCGTATCGAGATTGAGTTTCTCGTCGGGATAGAGCGGGGTGAGGTTATCGAAATTGACCCGGTGCCGAACGGCTTCCGGATCATCGAAATTGACGCTGATCAGCTTGATTACCGCGAAATAGCGTTCGCCATCCTTGGGCGCGCGAATCTCGCCCTCTACCGTATCACCGGTGCGCAGGCCCCATTTGCGGACCTGATTGGGGGAGACGTAAATATCATCCGGCCCGGCGAGATAATTGGCCTCAGGGCTGCGCAGGAAGCCAAATCCATCGGACAGCACTTCGATTGTGCCGATGCCGAGGATCTGCTCGCCATCCTCAGCTAGCTCCTTAAGGATGCCGAACATGATATCCTGGCGGCGCAGGGTCGAGGCGCCTTCAACCCCCAGCTCTTCGGCCATTTCGACCAGCTCGGCAGGGGTTTTTTTCTTGAGTTCTTTAAGATGCATTGCTGCGAAATTCCGTTTGATAAGTTAGGTCTGTGAATGGCTGGCTGGTCTATGGGCTTGGAGAAAGCAGACCCGTCCGCGTCAAAAAAAGCGCGGTCATTGCCGGTAAGAACCACGCGGATATGCGCGCTGCCCCGCCAAGTCAACGCATCAGAATGGTTTGACGACCACCAGAATGACAATCAACGCAGCCGCCACCCCCGGCACCTCGTTGAGCAGGCGCAATTGCTTGCCGGATAATTTGCGCGTTCCCCGGGCTAAATTCGCCGCATAACCGGCCAGCCAGACATGATAAGCACTCAACCCCAGTACCAGGGCCAGCTTGGTATGGAACCAGCCCTGTCCAAGCGCGCCGATGTTCGCCGCCAACGCCAGACCAAGCACCCAGGCCGCGATCAACGATGGCCACAAGATGATCCTCAGCAGCTTGCGCTCCCGGTCAATCCACACCGCATTTTCGGGCGATTCCACGGCCGCTTCCTGATGATAGACAAAGAACCTAGGAAGCATGAACAGCCCGGCCATCCAGAAGATCACAAAGATCAGATGCCCAGCTTTGAGCCACAGATAAATCATCGGCCTAACCCCGCCAGCCGCGCACGATGCCAAGCAGCCGCTCAACATGTTCTATCGGCGTAAACTGGCCGATACCGTGGCCCAGGTTGAAGATATGTGGCCGGTCGGCAAAGGCTTCTAGCAAGTGAATGGTGCGGGCTTCAAGCTCTGTCCCGCCGACCAGCAGCAGCAACGGATCAAGATTGCCCTGCACCGGCATCCCGGCGGGCAATTCGCGCGCAGCCCACAGTGGATCGATCGTTTCATCCAGCCCCAGTGCGTTTACCCTTGTTTCGCGCGCATAGGCGGGCAGCTTTTCACCAGCACCCTTGGGAAAGCCGATGATTGGCAAATCGGGAAAGCGGCGGCGCAGCGCGGTGACGATGGCGGCATTGGGCGCGATCACCCAGCGTTCAAACTCAGCCGGGGCCAGGCTGCCCGCCCAGCTATCGAATAATTGCACCGCCTCAACCCCCGCCGTGATCTGCCCGGCGAGATATTCGATTGTGACGGTAACAATCGCATCGATGATCGCCTGAAAGGCGGCTGGATCGCGATAGGCGAAGCTTCGCGTCTCGTGCTGATCGCGGCTGCCTTCGCCCGCCACCATATAGGTCGCAACGGTCCAGGGAGAGCCTGCAAAGCCCAGTAGCGTCTTGTCTGGGGGTAGTAGTGCTTTGGCCTGCGAAACCGTCTGATAGATCGGCAGCAGCCGCTCAGGGACGCTGTGAAGGCTATCCAGCGCGGCATCGACCAGCCGAGGCGAGAGGCGTGGTCCCTCACCGGCGAGAAATTCCAGATCCTGCCCCATCGCATAAGGCACGATCAGAATGTCGGAAAACAGGATCGCCCCGTCAAAGCCGAACCGGCGGATCGGCTGAAGCGTGATCTCTGCCGCGGCTTCAGGATCATAGCACAACGCCAGAAACCCGCCCTTTTCCGCGCGCAAGGCCCGGTATTCAGGCAGATAGCGTCCCGCTTGCCGCATCAGCCAGACTGGCCGCTCGGGCGTGTTTTCACCGCGCAGGGTACGAAGGAGCAAACCGGGCATCTTGCTGGTCCATTCAATAACAAGAAATTTATATATAAGGATTCTGTAGGTAGTTGGTCTGTGGAAACCGGGGATTGCGGCGCCCTGCCCGATTTGTGCCGGGCTGAACAGGGTGAAGTCGCCGCCGAATCGACCGTTACCCGCGTCAAGCACAGCTTTTCCCCACTGTCCGCCACCTGTGGGAAAGCTTGTCCACCTGTCCATAAGCACCCGATCTGAATCGGCTTAACGGGCAGCGAATTATCCAGGAAACTTGTCCGCCGCGCTCTCCCGTGGTTTATGAGCTTAGCTATCCACAGGGTCCAAAATTCGCTGACATGCCAAGGCTTCATCTTCATCTTCTATCCGATTCCACCGGCGAGACGCTGGAAATGATCGCCAAGGCGGCGCTGGCCCAGTTCGAGGGGGCCGATGTCATTCGCCACTTCTGGCCGATGGTTCGTTCGCACCAGCACCTTGACCGGATCATGGGTGAAATCACGGCCAATCCCGGCCTTGTCCTGTTTACATTGGTCAATGCCGATACCAGGGCGCGGCTGGAAGACCGCTGCCGCACACTGGGCCTGCCGATGGTTGCGGCGATGGATGCGGTCACCGATGCGCTGGAACAGCAGCTGGGCCAGCACCCCAAGGCCCGGCCTGGCCGTCAGCATGCGATGGACGAGGCTTATTTTGCCCGGGTTGATGCGATCCAGTTCACCATTGCCCATGATGATGGAATTGGCTGGGAAAACTGGGAGGCGGCCGATATTGTTTTGGCCGGGGTATCCCGCTCATCCAAGACGCCGACCAGCATCTACCTTGCCAACCGCGGCTACAAGACCGCCAACATCCCGATCGTGGTGGAAAGCCCGCCGCCGCAATCGCTCTACGGGCTCAAGCATCCGTTGGTGGTTGGACTGACCAATTCGCCCGAGCGGCTGGTGCAGGTGCGCCGCAACCGCTTGCTCTCGCTGGGGCAAGCGCCCGAGACGGACTATGTCGATTCAGAGCGGGTGACGCGCGAAGTGCAATTTGCCCGGCGAATGTTTGCCGATAATGGCTGGCCGGTGATCGATGTGACGCGCCGTTCGATCGAAGAAACGGCGGCAGCGATTATCAATCTGTATAATGAGCGCGAAGCCGCGCGTGAGGAGGGATAATGCTGATCCTCGCCTCACACAGCGCCTCGCGCAAGGCGATGCTGGCGGATGCTGGCGTGGCCTTCACCGCGGTGCCCGCACAGCTGGATGAACGCGCGCTCGAAGCTGGGCTGGCGGGTGAGCCGGCCGGGCTTATCGCGCTGGCGCTAGCCAAGGCCAAGGCGCTGGCGGTGTCCCAGGCCAATCCCGGGGCGCTGGTATTGGGGAGCGATTCGCTGGTTTGCGTTGCCGGACGCCGGTTTGATAAGCCGCGCAGCCGGGATGAAGCGGCAGAGCATTTGCGCCAGTTTTCAGGCCAGGAAATGCATCTTCACAGCGCGGCGGCGCTGGCCCGGGATGGGGTGGTGCTGAGGAGCATGGAAGATCGCGCGGTGCTGACGGTGCGCCAGCTGGGCGAGGGCTTCATCGCCAACTATCTCGATCAGGAATGGCCCGCAGTGGCCGGATGTGTTGGGGTGTTCCGGATTGAAGCGCGTGGGGTGCAGCTGTTTTCATCGATCTCCGGGGCTCATTTTACCGTGCTGGGGATGCCCCTGCTGCCCGTTCTGAGCGCGCTGCGCGATCTGGGGGAGCTTCGCGTATGAGCTATGCAGAGGTTATCGGTGATCCGATCATCCAGTCCAAATCACCCGCGATCCATGGCTTCTGGCTGGAAAAGCTGGGGTTGGATAATGACTATCGCGCCGTGCATGTGCTGCGAACGGGGGTTGCGGATTATCTGGCAGAGCGCCGAGCCGATAGTGAGTGGCGCGGTTGCAATGTCACCATGCCGCATAAGCAGGCGGTGATACCGCTGCTGGACCGGCTCGATCCGCTGGCCGCGCGGATCGGCGCGGTCAATACGGTGGTGCGCGAAGCGGATGGATCGCTCACCGGCTATAACACTGATGCGCAGGGGTTTCTTGAGCCGCTGAGGCCTTATGTTGACCAGCCGCATCTGTTCCGCATGGCGCGAATCATTGGAGCAGGCGGCGCGGCGCGGGCGATTGTCGCGGCGCTGGCGGGGCAGGGCTTTGTCCTGGTCATGGCTGCGCGCAATCCGGATCAGGCGCGGGCGCTGCTGGATGAGCTGGCGACCGGCGATGATCATCATGCGGTTGATCTGGCTCATTTTGCGGATCCCACCGATTTTGCCTTTGATGATCGCCAGGGCTGCCTCGATCTGATTATCAACGCCAGCCCGCTGGGGATGGCTGACCGTCCGCCGCTGACGCTTGATTTCAGCCATGTTCCGCCGGGCAGCGTGATCTATGATATTGTCACCCATCCGCTCGATACACCGCTGCTGATCGCAGCGCGCCAGCACGGCTTTGCAGTGATCGATGGGCTGGCCATGCTGATCGGCCAGGCGGCGGCGGCGTTTGAGCATTTCTTCGCTATGCCCGCCCCGCGCCACTATGACGGCGAACTGCGCGAGCTACTGGGCAGATGAGCCGCCCCTTTGTCCTGGGCCTCACCGGCTCGATCGGCATGGGTAAATCGGCGGTGGCGGCGATGTTCCAGGGGTTGGGCGTGCCGGTGTTCGATGCCGATGCGGCGGTTCACCAGCTGCAGGGCCCGGGCGGCGAATTGCTGCCCGCGATCGAAGCGGAATTTCCCGGGACGATCAGCGCTGGCGGGGTCGACCGGGCCAGATTGGGCAATGAAGTTTTCGGCAATCCGCCCGCGCTGGCCCGGCTTGAGGCGATCGTCCACCCGGCGGTGGCAGCGATGCGCGCACAGTTTCTGAGCCGTCATGCCGCTGCGTCGCTGGTGGTGTTCGATATTCCGCTGCTGTTTGAAAAAAGCGGGGCCAGCCAGGTTGATGCGGTGGTGGTTGTCTCCGCCACAGCGGAAGCGCAGCGCGCCCGGGTGCTGGCTCGCCCAGGGATGACCGCGGAAAAGTTCCAGAAGATCCTCGCGCTGCAAGTGCCCGATACGGTCAAGCGCGCCAAGGCCGACTATGTGATCGATACCGGCACGTCGCTGGCTGAAACGCGCCATGCCGTGCAGCGATTGGTCCATAGTCTGACAATGCAAGAATAATCCTTTCGCACCCCCTTGCCACCCGGCATTCCCGGGCCGATATATTATGTAATGCGCGAGATTATCTTCGATACCGAGACCACTGGCCTTGATCCAAGGACGGGTGATCGGATGGTCGAAATCGGTTGTATCGAAATGGTCAACCGGGTCACTACGGGCCGCACCTTCCACGCCTATTTCAACCCCGATCGGGATATGCCCGCCGCCGCCGAGGCGGTTCATGGGCTGTCTGTGGCCTTCCTGTCAGACAAGCCGCGGTTCCACGAACGCGCGGGCGGCCTGCTTGAATTCATCGAGGATTCGCTGCTGGTGGCGCATAATGCCAGCTTCGATTTCGGGTTCCTCAACACTGAGCTGGAGATCTGCGGGCTGGAGCCGGTATCGCGCAGCCGGATGGTCGATACGGTGGCGCTGGCCCGGGTCCGCCATCCCGGGGCCAAGCTTTCGCTGGATGCGCTGTGCACCCGCTATGGGATTGATCGCAGCCACCGCACCCGTCACGGCGCGCTGCTCGATGCGGAACTGTTGGCGCAGGTCTATGTCGAGCTGACCGGCGGACGGCAGATCGGGCTTGAGTTGGCCGCCGATGGCACGGATGCGCTGGTCACCAACATTGCGCCGGTGGTTCGGGCGCGGGCCTTCCGTGCGCCCCGCCCGAATCAGGCAAGCGTGGCGGAACGCGCCGCGCATGAAGCTTTCCTCGATGCGATCAAATCTCCGTTATGGCGAAGCTGATGGAGCTGATCTGATCGGGCGAACGGGATAACATAAGGAGAAGGTCGACCATGGAAATTCGCATATCTGGCCACCAGATCGAAACCGGCGAAGCCCTGCGCACGCATGCCCAGGACCGGATGACCGCTATCGTTGATAAATATTTCAGCCGCGCGCTGACCTCCGCCGTGACCTTTGGCAAGGCGCCCGCCGGGGCGTTTCGCTGCGATATCATCACCCATGTCCGGCAGGGGCTGATCCTGAAAGGCGCGGGTATTGCGCAGGATGCGCATGTCGCGCTGGACCAGGCGGCAGAGAAGATCGACAAGCAGCTGCGCCGTTACAAGCGCCGGCTCAAGGATCGCCACGAACAATCCGCCCATGCCCAGCGCGAGGAAGAAGCCGCCTATACCGTGTTCGTCGAGGCCCCGGCTGAGGAAGATGCCCCCGCCGATGCGCCGGTGATCATCGCTGAAACCAAGGTCGATGTACCCGAAGCCAGCGTTTCCGATGCGGTGATGATGCTCGATCTGCGCAACACCAACGCGCTGCTGTTCAAAAACGCTGGCACGGGCAAGCATAATATGGTTTACCGCCGCGGCGACGGATCGATCGGCTGGGTTGAACCGTCCCGAAGCGAAGCCTAAGCGCGCGCAGTTTTTCAAGCGAGGATAGGGCGGCCTGGCACGGATGTTTCCGGCTGGCGCTGACCTATTCCCCTTGCGGTAAATGCTTTACCGCGAGTTCAATTTTCGGACTTTGTGCCAATCAATGACTACTCTTTTCACCCTCCTTCCTGAAGCTGTCGGCACGATTGCGGCGGATAGCAAACAGGCCATTCTCGAACAGCTCGCCACCCGGTTTACCGCGGTCTACGGGCTTGACCCGGCCTTGGTGCTGGAGCGGATCGAAGAACGCGAAAAGCTTGGCAGCACCGGGTTTGGCCGCGGCGTGGCCATTCCCCATGCGCGGCTTCCCGATCTTGGCCGTCCGGTGGCGGCGTTTTTCCGGCTTGAAGCGCCGGTTGCCTTCGATGCCGCCGATGGCATGCCGGTCGATCTGGTGTTTGGCCTGCTCTCCCCCGAACAGGCAGGTGCCGCGCATCTTCACGCGCTGGCCGCAATCTCGCGGATGATGCGGGACGAGGCGATGCACACCGCCCTGTCCGAGGCGCCCGGCGCAGAGGCGCTATATTCCTTGCTTGCCAATGTCATCGATCGCGACGCTGCTTAAGCGCGGACCTGGCGGACGGTAATAGCATGGACAGCAGGCTGCCAGCCCACCTAGAAGTAGCTGCGTTGCTGCGCCAGACTCAGGCCGACGGCGGCTTTGCCAGCGTATTGACCAAGGGTGAACGCGAGGCCGGAACAATCCTCGTCGTTTTGCGCGAAAGGGGCGCAAATGCGCGGGTTTTTGAACGAATGCCGGGGCTTGACGGGGGCCGTAAATGGCACCGTTCAAAGCATCAACTATCTGATAGTTCACAAGAAATAGACGAATATCTGGATCGCAGGGCGACCCAGGACCATGATCTGTGGATTATTGAACTGGATGTCGTGAATGGTGAACGGCTCATCGGATTGGATGCGTCGCAGGGTTGACTTTGCTGCACTGCAAAATCTAAGGGCGCGCATCTTTGTAAGTGCGCAGGCGGCATGGGGGGCAATCGGCCATCCACGCAAGCACGCAGACGGGGGGCAGCCGGCAGGATCATCGGCAAAGCCAGGGGCGCTCAGGCGTATTCAGCTTTATCCATCCTGCGCGGGCGCGCTCACCGCCTAATCTGACTGAATAATGAGCCATAAATTGAACAAGGCCAGCGCGATTGCAGTGGCCGCCACTTTGCTAACGATCCTTGCCGGCACCGAAGGTTCTGGCGTGGCTGCGCAGGGCAAGACGCCCGTCGCCATCCCTTCGGAGGCCGCCTCCCTCTCGGAATCGATCATTCCGATGATTTCCCAACCGGTGATCCAGCCTCTGCCAGGGGCCGTCGATGTAGCACCGGTTACCCCAATTATCAGTGACTCAGAGCCGGTGCGCAGCACCAGGTCGATGGTCGCGCTGGTTTCGGCTCAGCCCCAGCCCGGAGAGCTCTCACGTGAGCTTAACTGCCTGGCGGGTGCGATCTATTTCGAAGCGAAAAGCGAAACCCTGCCCGGCCAGCTGGCGGTAGGGCGCGTGGTGGTTGCCCGGTCAAAATCCGGTCGCTTCCCCGATAGCTATTGCGGCGTGGTGTTCCAGCGCTCGCAGTTCTCCTTTGTGCGCGGCAATGCCATGCCAGGCATCGCCAAAGCCTCGCGCCAGTGGAAAAACGCCGTGGCCATTGCCCAGATCGCCCATTCGGGCAGCTGGCAGAGCCCGGTTGAAGGCGCGCTCTATTTCCATGCGGCGCGGGTTTCGCCCGGCTGGCGCCTGACGCGTCTGGGCCGGATCGACAATCACATTTTCTATCGTTGATGATTTGAGCGGGGCTGGCGCAGGCCGGCCCCCTCAATCGCTGACTTCGACCCACATCGGTGCATGATCGCTGGGCGTTTCGCGCCCGCGATGCGCCTTGTCGACCCCGCAGCCGATCAGCCGATCAGCCAGTTCGGGGGAGAGCAGGGCGTGATCGATCCGGAAACCGTGATCGCGCTGCCAAGCCCCGGCCTGATAATCCCAATAGGTCCACACCCCGCCGCGCGGATTGTGGAGGGCCAGCGCATCGGCCCAGCCATCGGCCAAGAGCCGGGCATAGGCATCGCGCGAAGCGGGCTGCATCAGCGCATCATCGGCCATCGCCACCGGTGACCAGATATCCGCATCATGCGGGATGACGTTATAATCCCCGAGGACCACGGCGGGCACTTCTTCGGCCGCAATTGCCAGCATCCGGGCGCGCAGCCGGTCCATCCAGCGCAGCTTGTAGTCAAATTTCGGCCCCGGCTGCGGATTGCCGTTGGGCAGATAGATGCAGGCCACCCGCAGCCCCATCACATCAGCCTCAAGATAGCGCGAATGCTCATCCTCTGGCTCACCCGGCAGCCCGCGCCGGACTTCGACCGGCTTGACCCCGTCGGCCAGAATGGCAACGCCGTTAAAGCCCTTTTGCCCATGCCAGATCGCCTGATAGCCGAGCTGCTCAAACGCGGCCGCAGGAAAGCTTTCGTCCTGCGTCTTGATTTCCTGCAGGCAGGCGACTGAAGGCCGGGTTTCCGCCAGCCATTCCAGCAGGCGCGGGAGCCGCGCCTTGATCCCGTTGATATTGAAACTGGCGATCTTCATGCGTTGGCCGGATCAAGCAAGGCTTGATCCTCGCGCGGCACCCAGCCGCCAGGCTGGAAACAACCCATCAAACCGCGAAACTCGATCCGCAGCCGCAGCCCGCTGACGCATTGGGGTTTTCAACTCTGAAGGCCGATCCGCCCAGCGATTCGACGAAATCGACGATGCAGCCCGCGACCAGTTCAAGGCTCATCGGATCAACCACCAGCCGCACGCCGTCCGTCTCTGCGATCAGATCATCGCCTTCGGGGGCTTCGGCCAGATCGAATTTATACTGAAACCCGGAACAGCCGCCGCCCTCAACCGAAAGGCGCAGCAAAGCCGGCTTGCCCTGCTTGGCCGCGATGATCGCAACGCGGGCGGCAGCACTGGGACTGAGCGTAAGAGCGGGTGCGTTCATCAACCTAATGTAGGGTGCGCGCTGCTGCGGGGCAAGTTCAGGCGCTCTGAATATAGCTGCGCATCGCCTCCGCCTCGGATTCGATCCGGTCGATCCGGTATTTGACCAGATCGCCGATCGACACAAAGCCGATCAGCGCGCCGCCCGATACAACCGGCAGATGCCGGATCCGCCGCCGGGTCATCAAGCCCAGCGCGTCCATCACCCCGGTTTCCGGCGCCACGGTGATCGGCGGCGCGGTCATCACGTCGCCCACACTGGCCTGCAGCATCGCCGCGCCGTGGCTGGCCAGCTGGTACAGCGCATCACGTTCGGAAAAGATGCCGACCAGCTGGCCGCCGTCAAATACCGGGAGTGCCCCGATTCGCCGTCCGGCGAGCAGCGCCACTGCCTCGCCCACGCTGGCGGTGATCTCGCAGCTGATAATCTCGGGGCTGCGTCCCTCGATCAGGCGTGCAATGGTCATGGCCGCTCTCCCGCGTAATTGTATAAGCGTGATGATGCCATGAAGCGCGATCCTTGGCCAGTCGCGCTGGCACAGGGGATTTGGCGGGAGGGTTTGGCGCAAATGCGAATCTCCATTGCCAGCCCGGCGGGGCGGGCGCATTGGCGGCACCATGGTTTCCTGCTCCCCGCTTGATGATCCGGAAAAGGCGGCCCACGCTTGGGCCCGCTATCGCCGCCTGATGCGCTTCATGCTGGCGATTACCTGCGCGGTGGTACTGATCTCGTTCGTGCTGCTCTACCGGACCAACGGGCTGGTCTCGGTCCATCTGTATATCGCCGCAGCGCTGGGGATCGGCTTTGCCATGCTGCTGATGTCGGCGCTGATGGGGCTGGTGTTCCTATCCAGCGGCAGCGGGCATGATGAAGCGGTGATCGAGCCGCTTGGGGATGAACCTAAGGAATAAGCCGGAAATCCGCGACCGGAACGCCGCCGATCAGATGTTCCTGGATGATCCGCTCCAGCACTGCCGGGGTGCAGCTGTGGTACCAGACCCCTTCGGGATAAACCACCGCGACCGGCCCTGCAGCGCAAACCCGCAAGCAGCCGACCTTGCTGCGCAAGATCCCGGCATTTCCGCCAAGCCCCAGCTCGCCCAGCCGCCGCTTGAGGAAATCCCACGAAGCGATCCCGCCTGCGCGGTCGCAGCATTTGGGCTTTTCCGGATCGGCGCAGAGGAAGATGTGATGGCGGGTGCTGAAGCCGCCCAACTGGCCCAGCACCCCACCGGCTTGGGCAGCGGCTTGGGCAAGCTCAACGCTCATGCGCGGATTACAATTTCTTGCCCACAATTCGGGCAATTTCAACCGATACCATGCGTTCAACCAAAGGCGGCAGGTTCTTGTCGAGCCATGCCGCCAGCGCCGGGCGGAGCAATTCGCGGGTCAGCCCTTCGAGAGAGGTTTCGCCCGAGCGGACGATTTGCGGCGGCATCCCTGGTTCGGCCAGCATCGCCAGCGCGGCCAGCGAATCGCGCATCGAGGCGCGGGTATCTTCACCCAGCAGCGGCGCTTCGGTGGCATATCTGTTCGCGGTTTCGTCCTCATCCTCGAAGAATTCGGCAGCTTCGCCAAGATCCAGAATTTCGTCCTGATCGTCAGCCAGCGCGGGGCCGGCCGCAGTCAGCCCGCGTTCCTCGCGCGCGCGACGTTCCACCGCTGCGCCAACCCGGTTATCGCGGGCGATCACTTTTTTGATCGATTCGAGGATTTCCTCAACCGATGGCTCGCTGGCCTGACGCATGGCGCGGTTTCCCTCACATATCCCGGGGCGGGACCGATTCACTTGCCCGGGATAGAACCGTCTTGGGCCACCGTGTCAACGGTCCGCGTCGAAACCGGTTCTGGATCAGCATCCTGGCTCCAATCCCAGATAGCGTTTCTAACCCGGTTATAATTGGTATCGGGATCATACAGCGCCCCGCCATCCAGCCCCAGATCCTGCGCTTCGGCCTTGCCCATCGCGGCCAGCAGGTTGAAGCCTGCAACATAGGCGTTGCGCCGTGCGGTAACCAGCTGAACCTGCGCGCGCAGCAATTCCTGCTCGGCATCCAGAATGTTAAGGATGGTGCGGTTGCCCACGGTGCTTTCCGCGCGCACCCCTTCGAGGCTGAGCGAGGCTGCGTCCACCGCGATCTGCGACGAGGCGATCACATCCGTCGCGGCCTGCCACGAGGCATAGGCCGAACGGACCGTGGCGATCACCTGACGTTCAATCCCGATTTCCAGCTCCAGCGTGGCGCCTTCGCGGGCCTGCGCCTGGCGCTGCTGGGCGGCGGGCAATCCGCCCTGAAACAAGGGGATCGTCGCCCGGACACCGGTTTGCGCCGTGGTCTGGCTCTGCGCAAAAACGCCACTGCTGCTGCCGCCGAGAGTTCCGAAATAATCGGTATAATTGCCGCCGGTAAAGATGCTGACGCGGGGCATCCGTCCGGCGCCTGCGGCATCGCTATCAAACCCGGTGGCCCTACTGCGCAGCCGCGCGGCACCAAGATCGGGATTGTGATCAAGCGCGAAGTTGACCGCCTCATCAGTGCTGCCGGGCAGGCCGGTCAGCGGCGGGGGCGATTCGAGGTCAACCGGGGCCTTGCCCACAATCTGGATATAGCGTTCGCGCGCGGCGATCAGATTGGCTTCGGAAGTGCGCGCATCGCTGCGGGCCAGGGCCAGCCGTGATTGCGATTGGGCCACATCGGTGCGGGTCAGATCGCCGATCTCGAAGCGGTCCTTGGTGGCGCGCAGATTGATATCGAGCCGATCGATATTAGTGCGATTGAGGCCCACCACCGCCTGGCCCAGCAGCACATCCATATAGGCCGCGACGGTTTGTGAAAACACGCCTGATTCGGTGCCGCGCAGATCGGATTGTCCCGC
>JAYVKX010000096.1:0-2374 GCA_043768005.1 Novosphingobium sp.
AAGGGGCTGATCGCGCGCGGCCTTACTGAAGCAGGCAAGATCAGCATCTCTGGCGGATCGGCGGGCGGGGAATTGATGGGCGCGGTGATCAATTCGGACCCTGCGCTATGGGGTGCGGTGGCGGCGCATGTGCCGTTCGTCGATGTGCTGGCAACGATGCTGGACGAGAGCCTGCCGCTGACCCCGGGAGAGTGGCCCGAATGGGGCAATCCGATCGAAGATAAATCTGCGTTCGCGCTGATCCGCAGCTATTCGCCCTATGATCAGCTTAGCGCGCAGGCCTATCCGCCGCTGCTGGTGACAGCCGGCCTCAACGATCCGCGCGTGACATATTGGGAACCGGCCAAATGGGTCGCCAAGCTGCGCGAATTGAAAACCGACGACAACGAGCTGCTGCTCAAGACCAATATGGGCGCAGGCCATGGGGGCAAGTCAGGGCGGTTTGAAAGCCTGAAGGAAACGGCGGAGGAGTTTGCGTTTATCCTGTGGCAGTTGGGAGTGGAGGAGTGAACCGCCACACGCTGATATTCACTGCAGCCCCTGCGCAGATTGACGAGCTGGGCCATGTCAACAACGCGGCCTGGGTGCAGTGGGTGCAGGATATCGCGACCGCGCATTGGTCGGCTGTCGCCGCATCAGAACACCAGGCCGCCTATGTCTGGGTCGTGACCCGGCACGAGATCGACTATCGCGGCAACATCGTTCTGGGCGAAAGCGTCACCGCCGAAACCTTCATCCCCGAACCGCCAACCGGCGCACGGTTTGATCGGCGGGTGGATTTTACCAATGCCAATGGCAAGGTGATTGTTGCCGCCCGCACCACCTGGGCAATCATCGATCGCGCCACGGGCAGGATCCTGCGCGTGCCACGCGATGTGGCCGCGCAGTTCGGTCCGTTCGCTTCGGAGGACTAGCCCAGCAGTTCGGCAACCGGCGTATAGGCATAGCCCAGCTCTTTCGCCACCGCCTCATACGTTACCTTGCCGGCATGGACATTCAGCCCATCGGCCAGATGCGGATCAGCCTTAAGCGCCGCTTTCCAGCCCTTGTTCGCGATCCGCAGCGCGTGGGGCAGGGTCACATTGTTGAGCGCATAGGTGCTGGTTCGCGCCACTGCGCCGGGCATGTTGGCAACGCAATAATGCACCACGCCATCGACCACGAAGGTCGGCTCGGCATGGGTGGTCGCGTGGCTGGTTTCAAAGCAGCCGCCCTGATCGATTGCTACATCGACCAGCACCGCGCCCGGCTTCATCGCTGAGAGCATTTCGCGCGTCACCAGCTTAGGTGCGGCGGCCCCGGGAACCAGCACCGCACCGATCACCAGATCGGCATCGCCCAACATCTGCAGGATATTGGCGCGACTGGAAAAGAGCGTCTTGGCGCGGCTTTCAAAGTGGATGCCAAGCTTTTCCAGCACCTCGGGATCGCGATCAAGGATGGTCACATCCGCGCCCAGTCCGACCGCCATCTGCGCCGCATTGAAGCCAACCACGCCGCCGCCGATCACCATGACCCTGCCCGGCATCACTCCCGGAACCCCGCCCAGCAGCACCCCGCGCCCGCCATGCGCCTTTTCCAGCGCGGTGGCGCCAGCCTGGATCGACATGCGCCCGGCCACCTGGCTCATCGGCTTCAGCAGCGGCAGGACATTGCCCGGGCCGGTCACTGTTTCATAGGCAATCGCGGTGACGCCAGACTTCAGCAGATCTGCGGTCTGTTCAGGATCCGGGGCGAGGTGAAGATAGGTGTAAAGGATCTGCCCGGCGCGCAGCATCGCCCGTTCAGCAGGCTGCGGTTCCTTGACCTTGACCACCATTTCGCAGCCATCGAACACCGCCTTGGCATCGGGCTGGATCACCGCACCTGCCGTGACATAATCCTGATCCGAAGCGCCGATCCCGCCGCCAGCACCGGTTTCAACCCACACTTCATGGCCATGCGCGGTCAATTCGTGGACGCTTTCCGGCGTCAACCCGACGCGGTATTCGTGGTTCTTGATTTCCCGGACGGTGCCAACACGCATGAAACTTCTCCTGATTCCCAAGTGGAAGGACAATACGCCGTTGCCCCGCGAATGTTTTACCGAAATTTCGCTTTCCTTGCGGAAAATTTGGGGATATTTTCCGAATATCAGCATTTCATCGGGAAATTTATACATGGACCGGGCCGACACCGCCATTATTGTTGCATTGCAGCAAGATTCCTCACGTTCAATCGCGCTGCTGGCGGACCTTGCCGGGGTATCCGCCTCAGCCTGCCACCGCCGGATCCGCGCGCTGGAGGAGAGCGGGATCATCACCGGCTACCGCGCGCAGGTTGATCCGCGGCGGCTGGGGTTGAAGCTTCAGGCCTTTGTCGAAATCACCCTGAC
>JAYVKX010000097.1:0-4017 GCA_043768005.1 Novosphingobium sp.
CGCGGTAACGCCTACTATAATCTGCGCTCGGGCGAGGCATCCTCGCGTGCGGCGCTGGCGCAATATGATGCAGCAATCGCGGCGGATCGCTCGTTTGCAGAGGCCCATGCGGCGCGGGCCCGGGTGCTGCTGGGGCTGGCCAGCAATTATGCCCGGGCGGGCGAATTTCGCAGCGCGGCTGACGCTGCGATTGCCTCGGCGCGCGAGGCTGTGCGCCTTGCCCCGCGGCTGGCGGTTGCGCAATCGACGCTTGGCTATGTGCTGGTCCAGGGCAAGCTTGACCTGAAAGGCGCCAGCAAGCCGTATGAACGATCGCGCGCGCTGGGCTGGGGCGATGCTTCGGTGATGTTGCTCTATGCCGGATACTGCGCCGAAATGGGCCGGGCCGCGCAGGCGGACGAGGCGGCGGTGCGATCGGTTGAACTTGATCCGCTTAATCCCGGGGCCTTTCGTGCGCAGGCCTTTGTCCGCTATTGCGCGCGCGATCATGGCCGCGCGATCGCAGCGTGTGACCGGGCGCTGGCGCTCAACCCGAAGATCGACTCGGTCCATGCCTATCGGGGCGACAATCTGCTCCAGCTTGGCCGGACCGGTGAGGCCAGGGCCGAGTATCAGGCCGAGCCGGTCGAGATTCTGGGGTGGACCGGGCTTGCCATTGCCGAACATCTGGGCGGCAATGCTGCAGCAGCAAAAACTGCGGCTGACCGGCTGATCGCCAAGTTCGGCGATGCCGTAACTTACCAGCTGGCCCAGATTTTTTCGCAATGGGGCCAGATTGATCTGGCGCTGGAGAAGCTGCGGCTGGCAGTGGAAATCGGCGATGGCGGGCTGGTAATCGCCAAGGCCGATCCGCTGCTCGATCCGCTGCGCACTCGCCCTGAATTTTCGCAATTGCTCATCCGCCTCGGCTTCGCGTAAGCTGTAGATCCCAACAATCCCGAAGGGGGGAAAACTAATGCGCAAAACGATCACCATGATGGTTATGCTGGCGGCTCCGCTGGCACTTGCTGCTTGCAGCAAAGCACCCGAAGCTACCGAAGAAGCGGCGGCGACCGAAGCTGCTGTTGCAGCTGATGCTGCAGCCGTTGCTACCGATGCTGCAGCCACTGCAACCGATGCAGCGGCAACCGCCACTGACGCCGCCACTGCCGCTGCTGCGGATGCTGGCGATGGCCAGTCAACCTCGGGCGGGCCGCAGCCGGCCACCAAGTAAGCCGAACTCTACCGAAAAAATTTTGGGGCAGGCTAGGGGATGACCTGAGCCTGCCCCTTTCCATTTGCACCAATGCCCGGTGGTGATGCCCCCGGTGGTGATGCCATCGCCCGCACCAGCCAGTCGCGCCAGCCTTGCAATGGAATGATCGGCGCGTTTATTGGACCGGCTTGGCCGATAAAGCATTGTGCTGCTTGCCAGCTGACCAAGCCCATCAACCTGACCTCGCCATAACGGTCAAGCAGATAGGCCGGGCCGCCGCTATCCTCGCGGCACAGCTTTGCCGCATAGCTGCGCGCGCAGATCGATCCTGATGCGGTGTAAGGGCATTCCTGCGCGGGCAATCTCATAGCCTGGCCAAAGCGCCAGAGGGCCATGCTGCGCCCCGCTGGATTGGTGTAACTGCCCCAGCTCAGCACTCCGATCTGCTGAAAGCCATTGTTACCCGCCGCGCCAACCAGCTGGCCCAGCTCGCCAATGAGGGGGCCTGCTGCGTCATACAGCGGCTCAGCTTTGCCGGGAAACTCGGCGGGCGTGATCTGTGGATATTCGTCCGCAGCATAGGGTATCGCCAGATGGAGCAAGGCGAGCTCGGCCGCTGGATCGCGCACCATCCGGTCGGCCGCGATGGTCAGCCCCGCATCACTGGCAAGATCGGTGGTACCAAGCTGCACCTCGATCCCGGCGGCGATCATTGCCGGATCAACACAGTGCCCCGCGGTCAACACCCAGTCTGGTGCCAGCAATATCCCTGAGCAGAGGTGGCGGGACTGCCAGCGGGGGAGGGCCGGATCATCCAGCCCCGCAACCTGCGCATTGCCCAGCCCCGCGCGCCAGCGGACCTCGGCCATGAAGCCGATCCGGCCAAGGTGGCTTTGCTCCCACTTCTGCCACCAAGTATTCGTCCGGTCTGCCCTCGGGTCGCCAATTCGTAGGCTGATCTGGCGCTGTTCCGAGGCGGACAGGGCATAGCTGCGGAACTGGCTTTCGGTATCGATCTGATTATTATCCAGCCAGCGATCGAGCCAGGCGAGCAGTCTGGCATCCGCCGGCAAGGTCTCGAACGGTTCGATCCGGCCAATCCGCAGCCCGGCACCGGGGCCCGGTGCGCTTTGCCCCAGTGCGGCGCACGGAAGCATCAGCGCGGCGGCGATCACGATTGATTTAAGCGCAGCCGAAGCGGCAATTCGCAGCATGATCGGCTCCTATGGCAGCGTTACGGTTTGGCCGGAACCGGGCGCGGGCAGCAGCTTCACCCGCTTGATCCAGTCCAGGTAGGGGGCGATCCTGGTATAGACCCCGGGGCTGTCGTCGCTATCGACATGGCAGCCCAGCTTGTTCCACGAGACGATCCCGACCAGTTGCTGGGCCATCCGGCCGCGCGCATCGGGCTGATCGAAAAAGAGCGGGCCGCCGCTATCCCCGTCGCAGGTTTTTCTGCGCTTGCCGTAAATGCACATCACCCCGCCATGGACCCGCGCAACCTTGCTTTTGCGCCCGGCTGCGTCGGTTACATCGATCAGGCCATAAGACGGCCTTGCCGCGCATTCGTCGTTGCCCAGCACCTGGAAATCAGCCCGGCGAAGCAGCGCGGTTGCGTTGACTTCGGCGCGCGGATCATCGTTGATCCGGCCCCATCCCGCAGCATTGACGGTGCGATCGCGGCCCACGGTGCCGGAAAAAATCGGCACAACCGCAACTTTTTTGGCAGATTCGCGCAAGCTGTAGGGGACCAGATGGAGCATGGCGATATCGTGGTAGTACTTATTACCGGGCGCATATCCGGCGTGGACCACGGCATAATCGATGTTCACCGATTGGCCATTGTTGGTGGAAATATCGGTCACCCCCAGCTGCACCGCAAGCCCGGTGCTGACCTTGTCTGCCTGGATGCAATGCGCCGCCGTCACCACCCAGTCGCGCGCGATCAGCGTCGCCCCGCAGCGATGGCGCGCTTCCCAGCGCAGCCCGAAAATACGGGTTTGCGCAAAGCCCGGCACCTCGCGCGTGGTCAGGCTGTCGCGGTAGCGCAGCTCGGCGATGAACGGCACGGCGCTGATCAGCACCGGGTTCGAACCGCCGCTGACATAGTTAGAATTACCAAAGCCTTGATCCAGCCCCAGCGCGTGATCGAGCAAGCGGCGCTCCGCCCGATCATACTGCGCGGCCACGAAGCGATCCTGGCGGGGCTGATCGCGCGGCCATTCCTCTCGCGCCAGCCGGGCGAGCCGCTGGTGCAGCACGCTATCGTCACCATCCAGCAGCAGCGCCGCATCGCTGCGCGGATCCGCGTCCAGCCAGGCCGGGCGGCGCAGGATCACATCGTCGCCCTCAGGGGTTTTGCAGTTCTTGCCATCCTTGCATTGAACCACTTGCGGCGCAGCGGGATAACTATCGAAGTCTTGCGCGATTGCGCCGCGCGGCACGATCATGGCTGCAGCGATCATCGCGCAGGCCAGTTGTTTGAACCGGGTCCAGACCATGCGCAGATCCCCTTGCTGCCCCATGCGTCTGATTACCACGCCCGCGCCGGTTGTGTTAGAGCCTAACCGACGAGGAGCCGCCATGCCGATATTCTATGATTTCCCCCGCGCCCCCAGCCCGCGCCGGGCGCGCATCTTGCTCGCCGAAAAGGGCATTGCGCATCAGGTGCAGATCATCGATCTGGCCGCAGGCGAACAGCTTTCAGACGCCTATCGCGCGATCAATCCGGCGCTGACCGTCCCGGCGCTGGCGCTTGATGATGGCCCAACTGGACAAATCGTGCTGACCGATAATGCCGCGATTGCCGCCTGGGCCGAGGC
>JAYVKX010000098.1:0-4067 GCA_043768005.1 Novosphingobium sp.
AACAGGAACGGTCCGCCCTTGCCAAACCGGGCGCGGGCCTCTGCCCACAAGGTCAGGATGCGGACCACATCGGCGCGGGCATCCTCGCCAATCCGGGCGGCCGCGGCCTGTCGGCGGATGTTCATCGGGCATTGGCGGCGCAGCGCAGTATAGCCACAGTGCATTTCTGCGACCATTGAGCGGGCCATGGCGCGGGCATCATCGGCCTTGGGCCAGAACCGCTCGCGGCCCACTTTGTCGGCCAGATATTCGATGATCGCCAGACTATCCCACACCACCGCATCGCCGTCCCACAGCACTGGCACCTTGCCCGATGAGGGCGCGATCTCATCCCGGTTTTTCTTTTCTTCTTCCCAATCCTCGCCATACAGCGGCACCTGAATTTCTTCGAAGGCCAGGCCCGATTGCTTGGCCGCCAGCCAGCCGCGCAGTGACCAGCTGGAATAGTTCTTGTTGCCGATGATCAGCTTCATGGATGGCCCCTGCGCGATGTGATGTGCAGGCCTAGCTGTTCAGCCAATCCGTGTCGAGAATGAACAGATGCCAAGGCGCGTGACGGGCAGCGGATATTGTGCCTAGATATCATCGCGGGCGGCGATACCCAGTTGGGTCAGAGCGGGCACGGGCAGGGACGGAACAGCGCATGAAACTGTGGGGCAGTGTTTTTGGCGGACTGATCGGCTGGATGGCCAGCTATGAATCGGCGTTCGGGTTGTTCATTGGCGCGGCGCTGGGCTTTGCGGCGGGGGCCTGGCTGCTATCCGAGATGCGGCGCGAGATTGCGCGCGAAGTCAAATTGGCAATCGCGGCCCGGCACTTCGATCAGGCGCACGAACCAGCCATTGCGGCGCAGGCCGCAGGTGGCGGGGAATCGCTTGCTGTCACGCCGGTGCGCGCCGCCAAACGCGCCCAGCCGCGCGACGAGGCGGTGCCCGTCACCACCGCACAGACCTATCAACCACCCAAACCTGAACCGGGGCTTGAACCTGAACCTGCTGGGCCGACACTGGCCGCGCAATGGATCGGCGCGGCGCGCGATTGGCTGTTTGGCGGCAATACGATTGTCCGGGCCGGGCTGGTGATCCTGTTCGTCGGGCTGAGTTTCCTGGCGAGCTATGCGGCCAACGCCGGACTGTTTCCGATCGAGCTGCGGCTGGCGCTGGTCGGGGCGGCAGGGGCGGCGCTGCTGGCGGTGGGGTTCAACCGGCGGGTGGGGCGCCCGGCCTTTGGACTGGCCTTGCAAGGCGCAGGCGTGGCGGTGCTGTATCTCACCGTCTTTGCCGCCGCGCGATTGTTTGGCCTGTTGCCGCCGGTCGCGGCCTTTGGCTTGATGATCGTGTTTTGCGCAATGGGCTGCGCGCTGGCGTTGCTGCAGGATTCCCGTGCAATGGCGATCAGCTCCTTCGCCGGGGGCTTTGCCGTGCCGGTGCTGCTGGGCGGAGACAGCAAGACCCCGCTGGCGCTGTTTGCCTATCTGACCATCCTCAACCTTGCGATTCTGGTGATCGCGTGGCGGCGTTCGTGGCGCGCGCTTAATCTGCTGGGCTTTTTTGCGACCTTCACGCTGGCCAGCATCTGGGGCTTTGGCAGTTATGGGCCCGAGCATTATCTGGTCTGCCAGATTTTCCTGATCGTTTCAGTGCTGATTTATCTAAGCGCTGCGGTGCTTTATGCGCACAACACCCCGGGCAAGCTGGGCAATGCCGCAGACAGCACGCTGCTGTTTGGCCCGGCGATTGCGGGCTTTGGCCTTCAGGTCGGGCTGGTCAAGGACACCAGCTTTGGCAGCGCCTTTTCCGCGCTGGCCTTTGGCGCGATCTATGCGGGGCTGGCGGCGTTCACCATGCGCCAGCGGCGCGATGAGCTGCGGCTGCTGAATGAATGCCTGATCGCGATCGGGCTGGGGTTCGTCACGCTGGCGATTCCTCTGGCGCTGGATGTGAAATGGACCTCGGCGGCCTGGGCGCTGGAAGGGGCCGGAGCCTTGTGGATCGGCAGCCGGCAAGCGCGGTGGATGCCGCGGCTGTTCGGGCTGATCCTGCAGGGACTGGCTGCGCTGATCTTCCTGACCACGCTGCAAGCCAATGTCTCGCCGCTGCCGCTGGCCAATAATGGCTTCATCGGCGGGGCGCTGATCGCCGCCGCGCTGCTCGCCAGTGCATGGTGGCTGCGGCTGCCCTTGGCGCATAGCGGATCGGCGCTGGCGAAAACCTATGCCGGGATCGAGTTCGGCCTCAGGCAAGTGATTTTCCTCGCCGGTTTCCTGTTCGCCTGCCTGACACTGGCGCTGGAGCTTACCCGGGCATTGCCCGCGGTGGATACGGCCAGCGATCCGGTTTCAGTATTTGCACCGCAGCTGCAAGTCCTGCTGCTGTGCATTGCCATACTGGCGGCGATGTGGATCGCGGCGTGGACCGGGCGGAAACGGGATTGGGCGGTGGCGATCTGGCCAGGCCGGGCCAGCCTGCCCCTGCTTGCGGCAACATTCCTGATCTGGCTGGGGCTTGGCCGCCATGTGCTGTTCCTGCCCGATGGCGGGCTGTGGCTGACCGCGCTGGCGCTGCATTATGATCTGTTGCGGCGCGGCGACATTGCCCCCGTCGCGCCCCGCGCATGGCAATTTGCGGTACACGCGGGATCGGTGTGGCTGCTCACCGCGATGCTGGCCGATTGCTTCCAGCTGGGGATTGATCGCGGGGATTTGTGGAACACTTCATGGGCTGGGGTAATCTTCCTGATCAGCGCGATTGCGGTGCTGCTGGGGCTGACCCGCTGGGCCGGGATGGCGGTGACGGAGCAAGCACGGCGCTGGCCGCTCAAACCGCATGCCCTGGCTTATTACTGGGTCGCCGCAGTGCCGCTGGCGGTGCTGATCTACATCGGCGCGCTGTTGACGGCGGCTTTCGCTTCGGGAGTTACCGATCCGCTACCCTATGTGCCGCTGCTCAACCCGGTCGATCTCTCGCTCGGCCTCGCCCTGGCGGCGCTGGCGCTGTGGCGGCAGATGGTGGCGCGGGCCGATCCCCAGCCTGCTGGTTCCGGCGCGCTCATCGGCCGTGAGGCGGTGATCGCGGCGGCGCTGCTGGGCTTTACTGCGATCAACGGCATCTGGCTGCGCACCGCGCATCACTGGCTGGGGGTTGAGTGGAGCGGCGCGGCGCTATCGGGCAGTCCAGCGGTGCAGACCGGTCTTGCGATCCTGTGGACGCTGCTGGCGATGGCGCTGATGCTGCTGGCGGGCCGCCGTGCGAGCCGGATCGGCTGGCTGACCGGCGCGGGGCTGCTGGGGGTGGTGGTGCTCAAGCTGCTGCTGGTCGATATGTCGAGCGCGCAAGGCTGGCAGCGGATAGTCACCTTCATCGGGGTGGGTATATTGATGCTGGTGATCGGCTATTTCGTGCCCTTACCACCGCGCAAATCGCAGCAGATGGAGGCAAAACCATGAGAGCGAAACAGCTTGTCGCAGGCCTTGCCGTGTTGTTGCTGGGCGCTTGCGGCAAGGCGCAGCCAGCCGATCCGGCCAAACCGGGCTCCTATGCGGTCAGGCTGGTGGCACAGCCGGCGGCGGGTGATCCGCTGCAACGGCTGGCGCTGGCGCCCGCCGCGCTGGTCGCAGTTGAAAGCGCTGGCATGGCAGACATCCGGGTGTTCGATGCGAAAGGGCGGGCCATGCCGGCCGCACTGCTGGGCGCGGATGTGCAGGCCAGACAAACCAGCCTCAAACTCGATGTCTTTCCGATCATCGGTTCGGCGGCCGCGCTTAAGCTTAGCGGAATTGCGCTGACCATCGATGAGGGCCGGATCGCCCATATCACTGGCATCGAACCGGCGCGCAGTGGTAACGAGATCGTCGCCGCGCTGATCGATACGCGCCGCCTGGCCGAACCTGCCATTACGCTCAATCTTGGCGCGGATTTGCCCAAACAGCAGCCGGTGACCTTCACCCTTGAAAGCAGCGCTGATCTAAAATCATGGGAGCCCTTGGCCGAAAAAGTGCTGTTCCGCCCGGGGGAGGCTGCGGGCGGCAGCGGGGCGGAGCGGATCGCGCTGCCCTCTGCCGATTTGCA
>JAYVKX010000099.1:0-8315 GCA_043768005.1 Novosphingobium sp.
ATTCCGGATCTTCTGCCGTCCCATAGCGGGTGCGGGCATGATGCAACGTATGGACGTTTTCATACATCAGCGATGGCATCATCATGGGCACGCCAATCAACACATTCCACACCAGGCGGAACCCGGGCAGGGCCTGCTCGTGGATATGGGTCAGCTCGTGAATGAACAACAGCGCGCGGTACAGCGCCAGCGCGGCCACGATCCCGCAAGCCCCTGCCAGCCACGGATTTCCGATCAGGAACGCGCCTGCCAGCGCCGCATAACCGGTCCCTGCCGATAGCAGCATATCCGGCCAATAGATTTCGGGCCGGGCAAGCGCAATGTCACGGGTCAGCTCAACCGCTGCGCGCAGCATCGCCTTGTCGTCCGGAATCCTTGCATCCTTGCCGAAGGCTACGGGCGCAATCGGGGCAGGCGTTGTCTTGTCGATAGCTTCGCAGGCAGTCATGCAATCATTCCAAAAGACCTGTGCCGGATGGATATTCCGGCTGAATTATCCCTGTTGCTATGGCCCACGCTGCTTGGCTTGGCTAGGAGTACGGGCCATATGCAGCGCCAACTAAACCGCAACAAAGGCAAGATCGTGGCTCAAGCTCAGATAATCGTCACCCCGGTTGCCAGCAAGGCCGACCTCAAGGCCTTTGTTGATCTGGCCTGGACGCTCAACGGGGATGATCCCAACTGGGTTCCGCCGCTCCGCGCCGAAGTGATTGAGGCGATTACCCCAGGCAAGAACCCGTTTTTTGAACATGCCACTCACCAATATTTTCTGGCCACTCGAGACGGGCAGCCGGTGGGCCGGATTTCGGCGCATTTCGATCATCTGGCGCTGACCCAGCCCGCCGCACAAGGGATGGGGCCGGGCACCGGCAACTGGGGCCTTCTAGAAGCCGGGGATGAGGCGGCGGCCCAGGCGCTGATCGCCAGCGCCGAGGGCTGGCTGCGCGACCACGGAATGACCCGCGTGCTGGCCCCGATGAGCCTTTCGGTGTGGGAGGAGCCGGGCCTGTTGGTCAAGGGCCACGATCATCCGCCGATGGTGATGATGGGCCACCATAACCCCAGCTATCAGGGCTGGATCGAGGCGCTGGGTTATCGGACCGCCAAAACGCTTTACACCTATGATCTGGATATCACGAAGCCGTTCCCCCCGCTGATCCAGCGGATCATTGCATCGGGCGAGAAAAATCCCAGAATCCGCATCCGCAAGGTGGAGATCAAGAATTTTGACACCGAGGCGCGGACCATCCTCGATATCCTCAACGATGCCTGGTCGGACAATTGGGGGTTTGTGCCGATCACCGACAGCGAGATCGCCTATACCGGCAAAAAGCTGAGACCGCTGGTTCGCGAAGATCTGATCCGCATTGCCGAGCTGGACGGTGAACCGGTGGCATTCATGATGACGCTGCCCGACGTTAATCGCCCGATCAAAGCGATCAAAGGCAAGTTGTTCCCGTTCGGTTGGGCCAAGCTGCTCTGGTGGCTACGCAAGCCGACCAATGCCGATATGCGCGTGCCGCTGATGGGCGTGCGCAAGCAGCTGCAATCCTCCCGCATGGCCAGCCAGCTGGCCTTCATGATGATCGAATATATCCGCCTCGCCGCGATTGCCCAATATAATGGCACCCGCGCCGAGATCGGCTGGATCCTGGACGACAATCAGGGGATGAATGCCATCGCCGATGCGATCGGCAGTGCGATCAACAAGGAATACCGGGTTTACGACAAGCCGCTCTAGCTGTTCGCTTGATCGGCACGCGGGCCAAGTCCACTATCGCCAGGCCTGCATAAAAAGGAGCATCGCGCGAACATGACCGAAGCTGAGCCGCACCACCTTGAAGCCGCGCCCGCAGCAGCAGCGGCGCAGGAATTGCGGCTGGTTTCGGCGCTGGTGGTGATCCTGGGCGCGGGGCTGTTCATGGCCCTGCCGTTCGTGCTGTCGATCGGCTCGATCGTATTCCTGCCCTTTGTCACCGCCGCAATCCTCTCGATCGTTTTGTCCCCGCTGGCTGACCGGCTGTCCGGCCTGGGGCTGCCCAATGCGCTTGCCTCGCTGCTGGCGCTGCTGGCCTTTCTGCTAATCGCCATGCTGGTGCTGTCACTGATCCTTCAGCCCGCGCTTGATACGTTTGACCGGTTCCCCGCGATGCTGGTCAAGATCACCAACCAGGTATCGCAATTGCGCGGCAATCTGGGCTGGCTCAACGATCTCAACCGGCAACTGGCGCGGCTTGGCGGCCATTCCCCGGCGCGCGAAGTGGTGCTGGCCGGCCCATCGGTGATCGAACAGGTCGCCTTTGCCACCCCCAGTCTGGTGCTGGAGACACTGTTCACGTTACTGATGACCTATTTCATGGTCGAATCGCGGATGCGGTTGCGCCGCCGTTTGCTGCTCGATCGCGCGTCGTTCGGGGCCAGTCTCAAGGCGGCGCGGGTGATGCGCGATGTCCAAGACCGGGTGGCATCCTATATTCTCACCGTCGCGCTCATCAATCTGGGGGTTGGCGCGATCGTGGCAATGGGGGCCTGGGTACTGGATTTCGAGGCGCCGATCATGTGGGGCGGCCTGGCCTTCGTGCTGAACTTCCTGCCCTATATCGGTCCGCTGATGATGATTGCGGTGCTGACACTGTTTGGCCTGGGCACCAGTGGCAATTTGCTGGCCGGGCTGGCTGCGCCTGCCGCCTATCTTGGCCTCCACGCGGTTGAAGCTAATTTCATCACCCCGGCCATTCTGGGCAGACGATTCACGCTGAACCCGGTGCTGATCCTGCTATCGATCAGCTATTTCTCCTGGATCTGGGGGGTAATCGGCGCGCTGCTTTCGGTGCCGATCCTGCTGACGCTTACCGCGCTGTTCGAACATCTGGGCAAGCCCAATCTGATCGGCTTCCTGTTTGGCGAACCGCTGTTCGCGGTCCCGCCAGAGCCTGAAGAGCCCTAGGGTCAGGACCTAACCAGACCTGCGGTCAACGCTGGCGGCTACTGCCACGTCCATCGTCACATTGCCGACCGTGCGCATCAGATCGGGCAGAACCTCTACCGCCACCAGCAGCGCCAGCGGGCCAACCGGCACCCCCATCGCCAAAGCAATTGGCCCGGTCGCGGTGACCAGGCTGATCGCGCCGGGCAGCGAAACCGAACCGATCGTGGTCAGCAGCGCCACCCCGACCCCTGCGGCCAGCGTCAACGGAGAGAGTTCAACCCCCGCCAGCCGGCCCACATAGATCGCCACCGCGAGATTCATCGCCGGACCCGTTGCGCGGAACAACGCAACGGCCAGCGGCAGGACAAGTTCACCGGTCGTATCGCGCAGGCCCAGCGTGCGGCAGGCGACCAGCATGGTTGGCAGGCTCGCCAGCGAAGATTGCGTGGAAATCGCCATTGCCTGAACCGGCAGCACCGCGCGGGCAAAACTGCCCAGGGGCAAGCGGGCAAGCAGCACCGCCACGCCATAGGCCGCCAGCAGCACCACCCCGCCCATTGCCGCAACCGTCAATATGTAATGCGCCAGCGCGCCCAGCACCGCCGCCCCGCTCTGCCCCGCGACCAGCAGCGAGAGCGCGAACACACCAAGCGGAGCAAGCCACAGCACCCAGCCGATGATGACCAGCATCGCTCCGGTGATCGCCTCGAACAGGGTCGTCAGGTGCCGTCGATGCAGATCGGGCAGGCGGACAATCGCCAGCGCCAGCAGGCTGAAAAAGATGATCACCGCCAGCATCGCATTATCCGCTGCCGCGCTGATAATATTGGGCGCGACCAGCGATTTGAGGAAATCTGCCACATCCGGCACCTGGCTGGTATCGGTGGCGGCCAATCCTTGACGTAACGCAGCAGCAGCGGCCTCCGGGATTGGCAGGGCATCAAGCAACGCCGGCATGGCAAAGGCGGCAAAGACCGTGCCTGCGGTCAGTACCGAGGCAAACAGCGTGAGCGACAACACCGCCATGCGCCCCGCTTTTGCCGCAGCGACGGTCTGGACGATCCCGACCACCAGCAGTGAAGCAACCAGCGGAACGATCGTCATCTGCAAGGCTTGCAGCCACAGATTTCCCACCACATCCGCCGCTTTCAGCACCAGCGGTGCCGCCAAAGTTCCCTGCAGCACTATGCCCAGCACCATTCCGGCGGCCAAACCGCCCAGCGTCCAGCCAACCGGCACGCGCACATCGGGGATAAAGCTGCTGGCGCCGGTTTCAGACGTCGAGCTATCGGTCATGCAAGGCTCCCCCGGGTTCATCTTTTGCAGACGTGACATTAGCGGCCTCGTGCGACATAGCAATTTCGAAGAAAATCAGCATCTATTGGCCGAGTATGGGGGCCCGAAGCATGGGACGGCAATTTTTCGGCACAGACGGGATTCGCGGGCGCACCAATGCCGGCGTGATGACTGCGGCTACCGCTATGAAAGTTGGCGCGGCGGCGGGCACGCACTTCCTGCGCGGCAGCCACAAACACCGGGTGGTGATCGGCAAGGATACGCGGCTTTCGGGCTATATGCTGGAAAGCGCGCTGATCGCAGGCTTCACCAGCGTGGGGATGGACGTGATCCTGCTCGGCCCGATGCCGACGCCTGCGGTCGCGCTGCTGACCCGTGAAATGCGCGCGGATGTGGGCGTGATGATCTCTGCCAGCCACAACCCCTATGAGGACAACGGGATCAAGCTGTTCGGCCCCGATGGCTTCAAACTTTCAGACGAGGACGAGCTGGCGATCGAGGCGATGCTGGGCGCGCAGCAACCGCTCGCCACTGCGTCCGAGATTGGCCGTGCCCGCAGGATCGATGATGCGCGCGGGCGCTATATCCATGCGGTAAAAAGCTCGCTGCCCGATGATATCCGCCTCGATGGGCTGAAAATCGTGGTCGATTGCGCCAATGGCGCGGCCTATCAGGTAGCCCCTTCGGCGGTGTGGGAACTGGGCGCGGAAGTGATCGCGGTGGGGGTGACCCCCAATGGCAAGAACATCAATGACAAGGTAGGCTCGACCCATCTTGATCTGATCAAGGAAACCGTGGTCGCAAGCGGGGCGCATATCGGCATCGCGCTGGATGGCGATGCAGACCGGCTGATCGTGGTCGATGAAAAGGGCCAGACGGTCGATGGCGATCAGCTGATGGCGCTGATCGGCAGCCAATGGGCGGCGCAGGGGCGGCTGCGGGGCGGGGGCGTGGTCGCCACGGTGATGTCAAACCTGGGCCTCGAACGCTTTTTGAATGACCAAGGGCTTGACTTGATCCGCACCAAAGTCGGCGATCGCCACGTGCTGGAAGCCATGCGGGGCGGCGGCTATAATGTTGGCGGGGAGCAATCGGGGCATATGATCCTGCTCGATCATGCCACCACCGGCGATGGCACGGTGGCGGGCTTGCAGGTGCTGGCGGCGCTCGTCCAGTCAGGCAAGCGGGCGAGCGAGTTGCTCCATCTATTTGATCCAGTGCCGCAATTGCTCAAGAATGTTCGGTTCACTGGCGGAAAACCGCTGGATGATAGCCGCGTGCAGGCGGTGATCGCCGAGGCTGAGGCGCTGCTTGCGGGCAAAGGCCGCCTCGTGATCCGTCCCTCGGGCACCGAACCTGTCATCCGCATAATGGCCGAGGGAGACGATGCGGGCGAGGTTGAAACGGTGGTCGATGCGATCTGCGCGGCGGTAAAGGAAGCAGCGGCCTGATGCTTGAAATGCGCCCCGATTGCGAACGCTGCGGCAGTGATCTTCCCGCCGAGGCCCCCGGCGCGTTCATCTGCTCGTTCGAATGCACTTTCTGCGCAGAGTGTGCCGAGGTGCTGGATGATCGCTGTCCCAATTGCGGCGGCGAGCTGATGGACCGGCCAGCGCGCGCGCTAAAGCATCACGTCAAATCGCCGCCATCGACGCTGCGGAAATACATCGGAATTCCCGGGGGTGGTTGAATTCCCCCGCATCCTCGCCATCGCCGGGTCCGACAGTTCGGGTGGAGCCGGGATCCAGGCGGATATCAAGACGATCACCATGCTCGGCGGCTATGCAATGACCGCAATCACCGCGATCACCGCACAGAACTCGCTGGGGGTCACCGCGGTGGAAGTGCTCTTGCCCGAACTGGTCGCGGCTCAGATCGATGCCTGTGTCAGCGATATCGGGGTGGATGCGATCAAGATCGGGATGCTCGGCTCGCCCGCGATTGCCGAAGTGGTGGCGAATCGGCTGGTGGCCTTGCGGGTGCCGATCGTGTTCGATCCGGTGATGATCGCGACCAGCGGCGCAGCATTGGCCGATGCGGAAACTATCGCAGGGTTTGAACGGCTGATGCGCCTTGCCACCCTGACCACCCCCAATGTGGCCGAACTGGCCGCGCTGGGCAGGCATGAGGGGATGACCCAACGCGGCATCGCCTATCTTGCCAAGGGCGGTGATGCGGTGGGTGACCGGATCGAGGATCTGCTGATGATCCCGGGCGAACCCCCGCACAGCTTTGCCGCGCAGCGGATCGATACGCGTCACACCCACGGCACCGGCTGCACCCTGGCGAGCGCGATTGCCACCTTTCTTGGCAAAGGCCTGTCGCTGGTCGAAGCGGTCGACCGGGCACGGCTGTTCGTCCGCTCCGCGCTGCGCGCAGCGCCCGGCTATGGCGCAGGCCACGGCCCGCTGGGCCATGCGCTGGCGCGGGGTTAGGCGTTACCCCTCCAGATCGTAGAACTTCACCACTACAGCCCAGGCTTCCTCGGCGGTTTCGACCCAGTGGAACAGGTCCAGATCATCGTGATTAATCACGCCTTCTTCGGCCAGCGCCTCAAAATTGATCACCCGGGTCCAGAACGCCTTGCCGAACAGCAGGATCGGGATCGGCTTCATCTTGCCGGTCTGGACCAGCGTCAGCAGCTCCATGAACTCGTCCAGCGTGCCGAACCCGCCGGGGAACACCGCCACGGCCCGCGCGCGCAGCAGGAAGTGCATCTTGCGCAGCGCGAAATAATGGAACTGGAACGACAGATGTGGGGTGACATAGCTGTTGGGGGCCTGCTCATGCGGGAGCACGATGTTGAGGCCGATCGATTCGGCGCCAACATCATCCGCGCCGCGATTGGCCGCCTCCATGATCGAAGGCCCCCCGCCCGAGCAGACCACAAACTGGCGCATGCCTTTTTCAACAATCCCGCAGCTACTTGCGATCCTCGCCAGATTACGGGCCTGATCATAATATTTCGAATTGGCAATCAATCGCTCGGTCACCGCTTGCCGCTCGGGCGTGGTCGCACTGTCCCGCGCCGCCTCGGCCATTTCGGGAGAGGGGATCCTGGCCGAGCCATAGCAAACCAGCGTTGAGCCGATCCCTGCCTCTTCCAGCAGCATATCGGTTTTAAGCAGTTCCAGCTGAAAGCGCACCGGGCGCAGTTCATCGCGCAGCAGGAAATCAGTGTCGCGATAGGCCAGCCGATAGGCCGGATCGCGCTGTTGCGGGGTGGTATGGCCGTGCGATTCGACGAAGGAGGCGTCCTGATCGGCCTTGTAGAAGCGGCGGCGGGTGAGTCTTTTTTCGGGTTCGTCAGTCATTCGCCCTCATCCCCTGACTGGGCCGGTCTGTCAAAGTGAGAGGATGGATGCCCCGCGAGGACTCGAACCTCGATAAACGGTATCAGAAACCGGTGTCTTACCATTAGACGACGGGGCAACAGGCGCGAGCCTCTAGGCAAGCGCCCGGCCCTCGTCAAGCCGCAGCACTTGCCCCGCACGCCCACTGTGTCTACCATCACGATCAGGTACCCGCCAATGGTTGCGGGAAAATGATAATGAGTAGAGTTATTATGGCGGAAAATATTCCGTCGGCAGCGCGCGAGGAATTGGCAAGCGGGGACGATGATCGGCCTGATCTGCGCGGTGATTCCCGCAGCGAAGCTGGCCTCGCCCATCTTGCTACTGATCCTGAGCGTCAGCCCGGCGTCCGAACGGACCCGAGACCCCAGCATGAACGCGGGGAGGGTGAGTGGCGCCAAGCCGCGTTCAATCGCCCCGCTCCGTTTCACCGTCAGGCCTATGCCGCGATCGACCTTGGCACCAACAACTGCCGCTTGCTGATCGCCCGGCCGGCGGACGAGAACTTTGTGGTCATCGATGCGTTCAGCCGGGTCGTCCGATTGGGTGAAGGCCTCGCCCAGACGGGGCGGCTCAGCCAGGACGCCATGGACCGCGCGCTGGGCGCGCTGCATGTCTGCGCCGACAAGCTGAAGCGCCGCAATGTTCATCTGGCCCGCTCGGTCGCGACCGAAGCCTGCCGCCGCGCAGAAAACGGGGCCGAATTCATCGAACGGGTCCGGCAAGAGACCGGCATC
>JAYVKX010000100.1:0-2896 GCA_043768005.1 Novosphingobium sp.
ACCGTCTATTGCCTGGGCCTGTGCAGTGCCGGGCCCGCGGCGCGAATTGGCGATACTCTCCACGCCCGGCTGGATGAAGCCGCACTGGTCGCACTGGTCCAAAACGCATGACGATCGTCCGGATCTCTGATGATGCGCTGGCGCTGGCTTGCGGCGCGGATGAAGTTGCGGCGGCATTTGCGGCGGCGGGCTGCACGGTCGAGCGGACCTCCAGCTGGGGGATGCACTGGCTGGAGCCGCTGGTCGAGATTGACGGGATCGGGTTTGGCCCGGTGAAGGTGGCGGATGTTGCAGCGATTCTATCCGGGACCAGCGACAAAGCGATTGGCCCAATCGCGGCCCACCCCTTCATCGCCCGCCAGCAGCGGCTGACCTTTGCCCGCGCGGGGCGCACGCGCCCACTCAGCCTTGAAGATTTTGCCGCGACGGATGGCTGGGCCGGGCTCACTCGCGCTCGCTCGCTTAGCCCCGAAACGGTGGTGGCCGAGGTCATCCAATCGGGCCTGCGCGGGCGGGGCGGGGCGGGGTTCCCGGCGGGGATCAAGTGGCAGACTGTCGCCTGCACGGCGGGTGCACGCAAATACATCGTCTGCAACGCCGATGAGGGCGATAGCGCCACCTTTGCTGACCGGATGCTGATGGAGGGCGATCCGTTCCACCTGATCGAAGGGATGGCGATTGCCGCCCATGCGGTGGGCGCGGGTCAGGGCTATATTTACGTCCGCAGCGAATACCCCCACGCCATTGCCAAGCTGAAGGCAGCGATTGCGCTGGCCGCCAGCATCATCGCGCCGTTCAAACTTGAAGTGCGGGTGGGCGCAGGTGCCTATGTTTGCGGCGAGGAAACCTCGCTGCTCAACAGCCTTGAAGGCAAGCGCGGCGAAGTGCGCGCCAAGCCACCGCTGCCCGCCATCGAAGGCCTGTTCGGCCAGCCGACGGTGGTCAACAATGTGCTGACGCTGGCCGCAGTGCCGCATATCCTGCAGGAAGGCGGCGCGACACATTATGACAGCCACGGCATCGCCCGGTCCAAGGGGACCATGCCGATCCAGCTGGCCGGGAATATCAAGCATGGCGGGCTGTTCGAAACCGAGTTCGGGATTTCACTCAAGGAATTGATCGAAGATATTGGCGGCGGCACCGCATCGGGCCGCCCGGTCAAGGCGGTGCAGGTCGGCGGGCCGCTGGGTGCTTATCTCGCCCCGCACCAATTCGATATCGCTTTCGATTATGAGGCCTATGGCGCTGCCGATGCGCTGATCGGCCACGGCGGGGTCTGCGTGTTCGATGACAGCGCGGATATGGGCAGCATGGCGCGCTTTGCGATGGAGTTTTGCGCGGCGGAAAGCTGCGGGAAATGCACCCCCTGCCGGATCGGATCGGTGCGCGGGGTGGAGCTGATCGACCGAATCCGGGCTGGCGGTCGTTCTGCCGATGGGGTCGAAAATCTGCCCCAGATGCACAATGCCCCCAAGGGTGGACGCAGCCGGGCCGAAGACATCGTGCTGCTCGAAGATCTGTGCGAGACGATGAAGTTCGGCTCGCTCTGCGCCTTGGGCGGGTTCACCCCGTTTCCGGTCTTGTCTGCGCTGAAGCATTGGCCGGAGGATTTTTCATGATCCTCGGCGTGGTTCTTGCTGGCGGCCAGTCCACCCGGTTTGGCAGCGACAAGGCGCTGGCGGAGCTCGGCGGACGCACGCTGATCGCCCGGGCGGTAGATGCGCTGTCGCTGTGGTGCGAATATGTTGTGGTGGTGGGCCGCGAAACCGCCCCTGCCCCAACCCTGCCCGATTGGCCGCGCGACGGGATGGGGCCACTGGCTGGCCTTGCCGCAGCGCTGCATCTGGCAAGCGATGGAGGCTATGAGGCGGTGCTGTCTTGCGGGGTGGATTCAACCCTGCTGCCGCAGAATTTGCCCGGATTACTTGGGGCCGCGCCAGCCTATCTGGCCGATCAGCCGGTGATTGGCCTGTGGCCCGCCAACGCCTCATCCGCGCTGGATGCGCTGCTGGAAAGCGACGCCCGCCACTCGATGCGCGCCTTTGCCGAGGCGATTGGCGCAAGGCCCGTGCAACTGGCGGTCAGTCCTGCTAATATCAACACACAGGCCGATCTATCGGCGCTGGAGCAACGCGATGGGCTATGAACCTCAGGCCGATTTAGGCACGCCAGAAGTACAATCGGACACAAGCGTCACGCTGACCATCGATGGCCGCGAAGTCACCGTGCCAGTGGGCACCAGTGTGATGCGCGCAGCGGCTGAGTGCGGCGGATCGATCCCCAAGCTCTGCGCCAGTGACAATATGGCCGCGTTCGGCTCGTGCCGGCTGTGCCTGGTCGAAGTTGACGGGATGAAGGGAACCCCCGCCAGCTGCACTACGCCTGCCGCGCAGGGCATGGCCGTCCATACCCAGACGCCGCTTCTCCAGAAGCTGCGCAAGGGGGTGATGGAACTCTACATCTCAGACCATCCACTCGACTGTCTGACCTGCAGCGCCAACAATGATTGCGAGCTGCAGGATCAGGCTGCTGCGGTGGGCCTGCGCGATGTCCGTTATGGCTATGCCGGGGCGGATCATCTGGGGCTCGTCCCGGATACGTCTAACCCCTATTTCGATTTCGATCCGAGCAAATGCATCGCCTGCTCGCGCTGTGTGCGCGCCTGCGACGAGGTCCAGGGGACTTTCGCGCTGACCATCGACGGGCGCGGTTTTGCGTCCAAAGTCAGCGCCGGACAGGCGGGCGATGACTTCATGTCATCAGACTGCGTCTCCTGTGGTGCCTGCGTTCAGGCCTGCCCGACCGCGACCTTGCAGGAAAAGGCGATTGTCGAGATTGGCAAGCCCGAACGCTCGGTCATCACCACCTGCGCCTATTGCGGGGTCGGCTGCACATT
>JAYVKX010000101.1:0-4037 GCA_043768005.1 Novosphingobium sp.
TATGACGAAGTTGCCGGCTGCGGCGCGATCAGTCCGCCCGGCGATGCCCGCGCGCTTGCGGCGGCAATCGAAGCGCTGATCGACGATCATACAGCACGGGCGCAGCTGGGTGAGGCCGCCGCCGAACGAGCCGGCGAACGCTGGGCCAAGACGGCGATCATTGATCGTTTCGTGATCGAGCTGGCTAGGGTGGCGGCTTAAGCCGCACCCTCGGCCGCGCCTTCGTTTGCGCCTTCGATGGCAGGCACCTCAGCCGCTTCGGATTCGCCGCTCAGTTCTTGATCCGAGGTAAAGCCATCATCCTTTGCCCCCTCGCTGGCAGCTACAGCAGGTTCTGGCGCGGCAACGGCGGTTTGATGTGCCGCAGCCTGCGCAGCCGCCTGATCAAGCTTTTCAGGCCCGCCGCCGTCGGCGAAATAGGCCCCGACCGAAGCCATGGTGCCGATTGCCCACAGGCCGGCAAATTTCCAGTTGCGGAATATGAGTTGATACATCGGCCCCGCCTTATTTACTATCGATTGCCCAAGGCGATTTCTGGGCCGCGCTGGCCTTTTCAACCTTGTGCACGGCGTTCTGCTGAGCCTGATCGGCGGCAGGTAGCGAACAATAGGCGGTCATCAACACGCAGGCAGACCAGATTGCCGCTTTCCAGCGACTGGCGAATACCGTGTTGAGTTTAGGGCCGAAAAACATGGGATGAGCTTAGCAGCAGGCGGTTAACGAAGCCTTGGCTCTATTCCTGATCCATCGTGCGCTTCAATTCATACAGTATTTCAAGCGCTTCACGCGGGGCCAGCGCATCGATATCGAGGCCTGCGAGCCGTTCACGCAAGGCATCACCCTGCTCTGCCTCAGCCTCCAGCGCGGCAGCGAACAGGGGCAGATCGCCCAATCCTGCAGCGAGGCCTCCGGTTGCCACCCGTGCCTTCTCAAGCCGGTCAAGCACCGCTTTGGCCCGCGCCACCACTGGCGCAGGCAGCCCGGCCAGCCGCGCAACCGCCAAGCCATAGCTGCTGGTCGCCGGACCTTCCGCCAGCTCGTGCAGTAGCACCAGCTCTCCCTTCCATTCCCGCGCGCGGACATGGTGGAGCGAGAGCGCCTCGCAGCTCTCCGAAAGCCGGGCCAGCTCGTGATAATGGGTCGCAAACAGGCAGCGGCAACGGTTGGTGCCGTGAACCGCCTCGACCACCGCCCAGGCCAGCGCCAGCCCGTCATAGGTCGAGGTGCCGCGGCCCACTTCGTCCAGAATCACGAAGCTGCGTGTCGTAGCCTGCGCCAGAATCGCTGCGGTTTCGACCATTTCGACCATGAAGGTCGATCGCCCCCGCGCCAGATTGTCCGAAGCACCGACCCGGCTGAACAGCCGGTCGACCAGACCGATCGTGGCGTTGGCAGCGGGGACGAAACCGCCCGCCTGCGCCAGCAATACAATCAGCGCATTCTGGCGCAGGAAGGTGGATTTACCGCCCATGTTCGGCCCGCCGATCAGCCACAGCCGATCATCGGCCACAAGGCGGCAATCATTGGCGACGAACCGCTTCCCCTTGGCCGCCAGTGCCGCCTCGACCACCGGGTGCCGCCCGCCGTGGATGGCAAGGCTGGTGTCACTGGTAATCGCCGGGCAAGCCCAGCCGCCTTCCGCCGCGCGCTCAGCCTGTCCCGCCGCCACATCGATCCGCGCCAGTGCTGCTGCGGTGGCCGCGATGGCATGGCGCGCAGCCACAGCCTCGCCGGTCAGTTCCTCGAAATGTGCCTCCTCTGCGGCCAGCGCGTGACCGCCCGCCTCGGCAATCCGGCTGGCCTCCTCATGCAGCGCCAGCGCGTTGAACCGCACCGCGCCCGCCATAGTCTGGCGGTGGGTAAAGCCGGTTTCAGGGGCCATCAGCCGATCGCCGTGCTTGGCCGGAACCTCGATGAAATAGCCAAGCACGCCGTTGTGGCGGATCTTGAGCGCGCTGATCCCGGTCTCATCGCGGTATTTTACCTCCAGCGCGGCAATCGCCCGGCGCGCATTGCCCGAGCTCCGCCGCAGCTCGTCGAGAGCGGCATCATAGCCCTCGGCAATGAAGCCGCCCTGGCTGCGCTCGGTCGGCGGAGTGGGCACCAGCGCGCGGGAAAAATGCTCGACCAGCGCGCCGTGACCGCCAAGCGCCGGCAAGATTGCGCCGAGCAGTGCAGGCAGGTCTTGCCGGTACTGGAGGTGATCCCGGATCCGCCGGGCCTCGCCCAGCCCATCGCGCAGCTGGCCCAGATCGCGCGGGCTACCTCGCCCCGCCACCACCCGGCCCAGTGCCCGGCCGATATCGGGCAGCGCGCGCAAAACACTGCGCAAATCACCGCGCAGCAGCGGCTCATCATGAAGCCATGAAACCAGCTCCAGCCGGGCATTGATTGCCGTCAGATCGGTCAGCGGCGCAGACAGATCTTCTGCCAGCTGGCGTGCGCCCGCGCCGGTCACACAGCGATCGATCGCCTCGATCAGACTACCGCGCCGTCCGCCCTGACTAGATGACAGGATCTCAAGGCTGGACCGCGTCGCTTCATCCATCGCCAGCTGCGCTTCGCCTGAACGCGCGAGCGGCGGCAACAGCAGCGGCAGCTTGCCCCGCCCGACATGATCGAGATAGGAGATCAGACCGCCAGCTGCAGCCAGCATCGCCCGGGTGAACGCGCCAAACCCATCCAGCGTGGCTACCCCGTGGAGCGCCTTTAGCCGGGCTTCGCCCTGATCGCTGGCAAAATCCCGCGCCGGGCGCGGTATCGCATCTGCCAGTTCCTGTGCCCCGCCATCGGCCACCACCGTCTCGCTCGCGCCAAGCCGAGCAAGGGCCGCGCCCAGCCGGTCCGGCGCGCATTCCTCAAGCTCCATTCGTCCGGTTGAAATGTCGCAGGCCGCTATCCCGATCAGCCCGCGCACTTCGCACACCGCCGCCAGCACATTGGCGCTGCGCGGGTTGAGCAGCGCCTCTTCGGTCAAGGTTCCAGCGGTCACCAAGCGCACAATATCGCGCGTGACCAGCGCCTTTGAGCCGCCGCGCTGCTTCGCAGCTTCAGGTGTTTCGACCTGTTCGGCAATCGCGACCCGGCACCCGGCCTTGATCAGCCGGGCGAGATAGCCCTCTGCGGCATGGACCGGCACCCCGCACATCGGGATCGGCACGCCCAGATGCTCGCCCCTGCTGGTCAGCGCGATATCGAGCACCTGCGCTGCGGTCCGCGCATCATCGAAAAACAACTCAAAAAAATCGCCCATCCGGTAAAACAGCAGGCAATCGCCGGCCTGCGCTTTCAGCGCAAGGTACTGGACCATCATCGGGGTGACGGCATCGGAATGGTTGGGCCCGGACATGGCAAGGGATTAGCTTTTCCACCCACGCTTTGGGAAGCAAGCTATTGAAGCTTTCCCCTATCGCGTCACGCCAAGCTCCGTTAGGGCAGGGCCATATTCAGGAGGTTCCGGTGACCGAAGAGAGCAATGTCCGTTTTACCGAGCGCGAGGCGCTGTTCTATCACAAGACCATCCGGCCCGGTAAAATCGAGATTATCGCCAGCAAGCCGATGGCGACACAGCGCGACCTGAGTCTGGCATATTCACCCGGCGTCGCCGTTCCGGTCCAGGCCATCGCGGATGATCCCGCGACAGCCTATGACTATACCGCCAAGGGCAATCTGGTTGCGGTGATCTCTAACGGCACGGCGATTCTGGGGATGGGCAACCTTGGCGCGCTGGCGGCCAAGCCGGTGATGGAGGGCAAGGCCGTGCTGTTCAAGCGCTTTGCCGATGTTGATGCGATCGACATCGAGCTTGACAGCGAAGACACCGATGCGATCATCGAAGCGGTGGCGATGATGGAGCCGACTTTCGGCGGGATCAATCTGGAAGACATCAAGGCCCCGGAATGCTTCGTGATCGAGCAGGCGCTGCGCGAACGGATGAAAATTCCGGTGATGCACGATGATCAGCACGGCACCGCGATCATTACCGCCGCCGGGCTGCTCAACGCCTGTCTGTTGACGGGCCGCGATTTCGCTGATGT
>JAYVKX010000102.1:0-3784 GCA_043768005.1 Novosphingobium sp.
GTGCTGGCGCTGGTCCCGCAGATGCAGGCTGAACTGGCCGAGGTGCTGGGCACCGGGGGGGACGGATTTTCGCCCTATGTCGAACGCCATGAACACCGGCCCGTGCCCAATAACCCGCTGCTTGATAGCGAGGCATGGACCGCCTTCCATTTCTGGCGCAATGGCGCGGCGGTGACGGATAATGCTGCGCGTTGTCCAGCAACCATGGAGGCGCTAACCCATGCCCCGATGCCGCAATCTCCCGGCCGTGCGCCCAATGCCCATTGGTCGCGGCTGCAACCGGGCGCGCATATTGCGCCGCATGTCGGGATGCTCAACACGCGGTTGATCTGCCACATTCCGATCCTTACCGCACCGGACTGCAGCTTAAGGGTTGGAAGTGAAACGCGCGAATGGATCGCCGGAACACCGCTGATTTTTGACGATTCAATCGAGCATGAAGCGCACAACTCGGGCCAACAGGAGCGGGTTGTGTTGTTGTTCGAGATCTGGCGGCCGGAAATCGATCTGGCTGACCGTGCGATGATCAGCCAGATCTTCCAGGCAATTTCGAACTATTCCTAGCGGAGATTGGCAGCGAGAAATTCAGCGGTTCGCTGGTCTGCCAGCTGCGCCCCCGCCTCATCGCGGCGGTTCCCCTGCTCGGCAGCGAACCCGTGATCGAGGCCGGGATAATCATGCAGTGTCACCCGGGCATGCCCATCCAGACCGGCATGGATCGCGGCCTGTGCCTGGGGGCCGACAAAATGATCGGCGGTGGGGATATGCAGCATCAGCGGTCTGGCAATGGCGTGAGATTCGTTCAGCATCTGATCGATCATCACCCCGTAATAGCCGACCGAGGCATCGATATCGGTGCGCGCAGCGGCCAAATAGGCCAGCCTACCACCCAGACAATAGCCGGCGCAGCCCACCTTGGCGACGCCCGCTGCGCGCCGGATCCAGTGGATCAGCGCCTCGATATCCAGCACGCCGTCATTTGGATCATAGCGCTGGAAATAGCCGAAGGCTGCTTGCAGCTGATCGGGCAGATCGGGATCGAGTTCCACCCCTGGCGCAAACCGCCAGAACACATCGGGCGCAGCGGCAAGGTAGCCACGGGCTGCCCAGCCATCGCATTTCTGACGAATCCCGGCGTTCACCCCGAAGATTTCAGGGATCACAATGATCGCAGCTTGTGCTTCGCCTGCTGGCCGCGCGACATAGGCGGGGAAGGTGCCAGCACCGTCCAGCGTTGGGACTGCAATCATTTCGGCCATGGGAATCTCCTTCATCATAAGGCTGCTTTGCCGCAACCCTAAGCTTGGCGTGGACTTTGCCAAGGGTGTGTGTCAGCTTTCAACGGCGCAAAGCGGGCGTCCCGAAGCTGACTGATTGTGGGAGATATGGAATGAAGGTCAATGTCGAGATCGATTGCTCGCCCGAGGAGGCGCGGCGTTTCCTTGGCTTTCCAGACGTTACCAAGGCCAATGACGTCTATGTTGACGCCATTTCCAAGGCGATGAAAGGCGTGACCAATGTCGATCAGCTGCAGGATTTCGCCAAGCAGATCGCGCCGATGGGCCAGATGGGGATGAGCCTGTTCAAGCAATTCATGGACAGCGGGAACGCCTTTGGCAAAGCCAAGAAGAAGAGCGAGGATTGATCGCTTTTCCCCTGCATGACTGACACGATTTTTGCACTTTCCAGCGGCGCGCCGCCGGCCGCGATTGCGGTGGTGCGGGTCAGCGGCCCGCAAGCGGCGGCGGCGTTGACCGCGCTGGCCGGGCGCGGACTGCCGCCGCGCCGCGCGGTCAGCGTTACCCTGCGCGATGGCACCGCTGCGCTGCTTGACCGCGCCTTGGCGTTGTGGCTGCCGGGGCCGCAAACCGCGACCGGCGAGGATACGCTTGAGCTGCACTGCCATGGCGGGCGGGCGGTGGTGGCTGCGGTAGAGGCGGCACTGGCGGCGCTGCCGGGCTTGCGGGCGGCCACTCCCGGTGAATTTACCCGCCGCGCCTTTGCCAATGGCAAGATCGATCTGGCCGAGGCCGAAGGGCTGGCCGATCTGCTTTGCGCCGAAACCGAACTGCAGCGGCAGTCTGCAATGGCGATGGCCGGGGGTGAATTTTCGGCACTGGTGGCGCGGTGGCGCGAAGGCTTGCTCAATCTGTCGGCAGCGGTTGAGGCAGTGCTCGATTTCTCCGATGAAGACGATGTTGCCGGGTTGCCGCCGACTTTCTGGGCAGGTCTGGAGGGGCTGGAGGAAGAGCTTTCGGACTGGCTGACACGGCCCCGGGCCGAGGCCCTGCGTGAGGGTTTCCGGGTGGTGCTTGCCGGGCCGCCTAATGCTGGGAAAAGCACTCTTTTCAATGCACTGGTTGAAAGCGAGGCTGCGATTACCGCACCGATTGCGGGCACCACGCGCGATATTCTGACCCATCCTGTAGCGCTGGCGGGGGTGCCGTTCCGGTTTGTAGATACCGCCGGGCTGCGGGAAGTTGTGGGCGATGCTCCAGGTGATGCGGTTGAGGCGATCGGGGTTGAACGGGCCCGAGCGGCGCTGGATCAGGCCGATCTGGTGCTGTGGCTAGGCCCGGAAGGCGAAGGGCCGGACGGCTGCTGGGAAGTGCAACCGCAAGCCGATTGCAATCCCGCAGCCCCCAAACTGCAACCCCGTCACAGACTGTCGGCGGTGACCGGGCAAGGGATGGACGGGTTGCGCGCCGATCTGGTCGCCGCCGCCCGGGCGGCGCTGCCGCGCCCGGGTGAAGCGGCGCTCAATGCGCGCCAGCACCGTCTGCTGGCAGAGGCGGGTGCGGCGCTATCCACTGCTGCCAGCCTGAGCGATCTGCTGCTGGTGGCAGAAAATTTGCGTCTGGGCCGGGTCGCGTTTGATGCGCTGCTCGGGCGGGCGACAACCGAGGATATGCTCGATGCGTTGTTCGGGCGGTTCTGCATCGGAAAGTAATTCCTCTGTTCCACGTGGAACATCGTTCCGCTAGAGCGCCACCCAGATGCACAGTTTTGACATCATTGTGATCGGTGGCGGCCATGCCGGCTGCGAGGCCGCTGCGGTTGCGGCGCGGATGGGTGCGCGGGTCGCGCTGGTCAGCTTTGACCATGGCGCGACCGGCGCGATGAGCTGCAATCCCGCGATCGGCGGGCTGGGCAAGGGCCATCTGGTCCGCGAGGTCGATGCCTTCGACGGGCTGATCGGTCGCGCGGCCGATGCGGCGGCGATCCACTACCGGATGCTCAACCGCTCCAAGGGCAGCGCGGTCCACGGCCCCCGCGTGCAGGCCGACCGCAAGCTGTTCAAGGCGGCAATTCGTCGCCTGCTGGCCGAGCAAGGCGATCTGACGCTTCTCGAAGGCGAGGCAGCGGGACTGACCTTGGCAGGCGGGCGAGTGAGCGGCGTGGCCTTAGCCGATGGCGCGGTGCTGGCGGCGCCCGCGGTTTTGCTTTGCACTGGGACGTTTCTCGGAAGCACCATGTTTCGCGGCGAGGAGCGGATGACTGGGGGCCGGATCGGCGAGGCATCCGCCCAGCTGCTCGCCAGTCAGCTGCGCGAAGCGGATCTGCCGATGGCAAGGCTCAAGACAGGCACGCCGCCCCGAATTGACGGCCGTACCATCGACTGGTCGCGGCTCACCGAGCAGCCATCGGATGCCGAACATTGGTGCATGTCGGCGATGTCGCAACGCCGGACCAATCCGCAGATCTTCTGCGCGATCACCCGCACCAATCCCTGCAGCCACGATGTAATTCGCGCCAACCTGCACCGCTCTCCGCTGTTTTCCGG
>JAYVKX010000103.1:0-3232 GCA_043768005.1 Novosphingobium sp.
GGGCCATAGGCGCGGCGGTTGACCGCGCTCTTGGGGCGGCCCCAGATATTCTCGCCCATCCGGCGATCGAGTTTATACTTCGATGCTTTACGCTTCGACATAAGTTCGTCCTTCAATTTGCTGCCCATGAGCCGAAGCCCACATGCCGTGTGATGCCGGGCTGAAACCGCCCGATCTTCGCTTCCGGAACCGCACCATCCCGCCAAGATACGAGATGCGACCACTGCTTCACCGGAGTGCAGGGTCAATTGCGAAGGCGCGCCATTGGCGGGGCCGGGCCGCAAAGTCAAGCTTTGTCGGGGTCGCGAGGCTTGCCAGACCGCCGCGGCGGGCGAATTGCCGGATCACGCGCCATCGCACTCAGGACGCCGCGCAGGGTTCTGACCTCAAGATAGTTCCAGCCCGGCTTGGTCAGGATCGTCCGCAAGGTCCGCTTGGTCGATGCAGCGCGGGCCACCGGGCGGAAATAATCACGCGGTTCAAGCAGATCGATGAACTGCCCGATCATCCCCTCCAGCTCGTTCTGCGGCGCGGGGGGGAGGATTTCCTCCACCGTCGGCTGCGCCAGCGCCTGCCCGCGTGACCATTCATAGGCGCATAGCATCACCGCCTGGGCCAGATTGAGCGAGGCGAATTCAGGGTTGATCGGCACGGTGATGATCGCACGGGCCAGCGCGACATCTTCGGTATCCAGCCCCGATCGTTCCGGCCCGAACACAAAGGCCGAGCGGGCGGGGTCGCGGTGGACTGCCGCCGCCGCCGCCTCTGGCGTCAGCACCGGCTTGGTCACGCCGCGCTTGCGAACCGTTGTGGCATAGACGTGGGCGCAATCGGCGACCGCATCTGCCAGACTATCGAACACCGCCGCGCGTTCCAGAACGACATCAGCACCTGCAGCCGATGGCCCCGCGGAAGGATTGGGCCAGCCATCGCGCGGGGCAACCAGCCGCAGCTCGGTCAGCCCGAAATTGAGCATCGCCCGAGCCGCTTTGCCGATATTCTCACCCAGTTGGGGCCGGACGAGGACGATGACGGGGTTCAAAATACTTGCCCCCTCTTCCGTTCGCCCGAGCGAAGTCGAGGGAATTGGCCGAGCGCAGCCGAGGTCCTTTGCTCACGCTCTTTTGGCGGGATCGCATAATAGGAAAGGCGCGCCCAATCGCGCTTGATCAACGCCTCCTTTTTGGCCCTCGACCACGGCTTGATTTTCAGTTCGTTGCTGAGAGCTTCCTCGCGGGTATGAAATTCATCTGCCCACACGAGTTCGAGAGGTCGTTTGTCGTGCGTGTAGCCCTTGAATGTTCCGTGGCGGTGCTGGGCAACACTTCGTTCGAGATCGTCCGTATGCCCTGTGTAATAGCTACTGTCGGCGCATTTCAAAATGTAGGTCCAGAACGCCATGGTTAAGCCCTACAACGCCTCGGCTTCACTCGGCAAATGATCCCTCGACTTCGCTCGGGACGAACGGGGGTTAGGGGTGAGGTTGATATATTCATTCCCTGCCGACATCGCTCACTGAACTTGCAAATTCCTCAAAATCCCGGGCCTCGCTGAAATCGCGGTAAACCGAGGCGAAGCGGATATAGGCGACGCTATCCAGCGCGCGCAGTCCGTCCATCACCATTTCGCCGATGGTTTTGGCGGGCACCTCGCTATCACCCAGCGTTTCGATCTGGCGCTGGATGCCGGAAACCAGCTGGTCGAGCCGTTCTTGCGCAATTCCGCGCTTGCGGCAGGCCAGCGCCACTGATTGTTCGATCTTGGCGCGATCGAAGGGTTCTCGCCGAATAACACTGTCAGCGCCGCCACTTTTGACCACCAGAAGGTCGCGCAGCTGAACCCGCTCAAACGTGGTGAACCGCGCGCCGCAGCTTTCGCACTGGCGGCGGCGGCGGATCGACGTGTTGTCCTCGGTCGGACGGCTGTCCTTCACCTGGCTATCATCATGCGCGCAGAATGGGCAGCGCATCGGTTAAACCAGAAAGCTCAAGGTCGTAGGCGCTTGTACAGCATGAAACCGGCGCCGGCGATCAGGCCGATTGGCCAGCTTACAATTGGCAGCACCGCTCCGGCTATCGCACCAACGGCAGCGCCAGTCAGCACCGGCTTGGTCGATGGATGGTGCATGCCCTGCTTGGCCATGCCGACGATTTCTTCGCGGGCATCGGATATCAGACCATCGCCTTGATTGGGATCCTGGGGAGCGTTCATCGCTTACATCTCCGGGTAAATGGGGAAGTGCTTGCACAGTTCTTCCACCCGGGCCCGCACCCGCGCTTCAACCTGTGCATCGCCATCCTCGCCATTGTGGGCGAGTCCGTCAACCACTTCGGCGATCAGCTTGCCGATGGTGGTGAATTCTTCCGCGCCGAAGCCGCGCGTGGTCCCAGCCGGGGTACCAAGGCGGATGCCCGAGGTGACAAAGGGTGAGCGGGTGTCAAACGGCACGCCGTTCTTGTTACAGGTGAGGTATGCGCGGCCAAGGCCCTTCTCAGCCGCCTTGCCGGTCACGTTCCTGGCAGTGAGATCAACCAGCATCAGATGGTTGTCGGTCCCGCCCGAAACGATCCGCAGGCCATTTTCAGCCAGCGATGCGGCGAGCGCACGGGCATTGGTAACGACCTGCGCGGCATAGGCCTTGAATTCAGGCTGCAACGCCTGACCAAAGGCGACTGCCTTGGCAGCGATGACGTGCATCATCGGGCCGCCTTGCATGCCGGGGAATACCGCACTGTTGAACTTCTTGGCCAGCGCCTCGTCGTTGGTGAGGATCACCCCCGAGCGCGGGCCGCGCAAGCTTTTGTGCGTGGTGGTGGTCACGACATGGGCATGGGGGAAGGGGCTGGGGTGGGCGCCGCCCGCCACCAGGCCCGAGAAATGCGACATATCGACCATCAGCCAGGCGCCAATCTCGTCTGCAATCTCGCGGAAGCGCTGGAAGTCCCACACCCGCGAATAGGCGGTGCCGCCGGCGATGATCAGCTTGGGCTTATGCTCTCGCGCCAGCCGCGCGACCTGATCCATATCGAGCAATTCGTCTTCCTGACGCACGCCATAAGGGATCGGCTTGAACCACTTGCCGCTCATATTGACCGGCGATCCGTGGGTAAGATGCCCGCCCGAATTGAGATCTAGCCCCATGAAGCTGTCGCCGGGATTGAGCAGTGCGAGGAACACCGCCTGATTCATCTGGCTGCCGGAATTGGGCTGCACATTGGCAAAATCGCAACCA
>JAYVKX010000104.1:0-2840 GCA_043768005.1 Novosphingobium sp.
ACCAGGTGGGGGTTCGCTGCAGCATAGTGACATGCGCCGCATCGCCCGCCATCGCGGGCACCATGGTGACAGCTGTTGCGCCCGAACCGATGATGACCACGCGCTTGTCGTTATAATCGAGATCCTTGGGCCAGAACTGGGGATGGATGATCTGACCGGCGAAATCCTCGCTTCCCGGGATTTGCGCGTCATAGGGGCTATCGTAATCGTAATAGCCGGAACCAAGGTAGATCCACCCGGCCTGCAGGTTGCTGCGCTGCCCGGCATCATCCTCCAGCACCACCTGCCACTGCGCGCGCTCGCCATGCCAATCGGCCGAGATGACCTTGCAGCCCATCCGCAGGTTCGGGCGAATGCCGCGCTCATCGACGATCCGGTTGAGATAATCGAGGATCGCGGGGCCATCCGCGATCGATTTTTCATGGGTCCACGGTTCAAAAATGAACCCCAGCGTGTGCATGTCGCTGTCTGAGCGAATCCCGGGATAGCGGAACAGATCCCATGTCCCGCCAAGGTCGGCGCGGCGGTCGGCCACTGCGTAAGTTTTGCCGGGGCACAGCATTTCCAGATGCGCGGCCATGCCGATGCCGGAAATGCCAGCGCCAACGATCAAGACATCGACGGCGTCTGGTTTCGCACTTTGGGCATTCATCGGCTCGTTCTCCATCGGCTGATTACCAGCCTGCTATTAATTGACATCAATGTAAGCTATGCCGCTTTCGATTGCCAGCATCATCGCGCTTTGGCAGTGCAGCGCAATGCCAATAATTGCTGCGCGCCGATATACCGCCGGGAAACGATCCGATCATTCGCTGGAAGTGGATGGCTCCCCGCGCGAGGCCTTGCCGCCTTATCACTTTGATTGGATTGGCCTTGCTGATCCATCCCCGGCGGAAATGGAGCTGATCCGCAGCCAGTTCTGCCTGCATCCGCTGGCGGTGGAAGATGCGCTGAATCCCAATCAAATGCCCAAGGTCGAGGTTTATGGGCAGCAGCTGTTCATCGTTGCGCGCACCGCCGCAATCGAAGAGGGGGAGAATATCGCCTATGGCCAGACCGCGCTGTTTCTGGGCCGTGATTTCATCATCAGTGTGCGGTTCGGTTCCAGCCGGGCGCATGATGCGCTGCGCCAGCGGCTGGAAAGCGATGCCGAGCGGCTGGCCGAGGGGCCGGATTATGTCGCCCATGCGATCCTTGATTTTATCGTTGATGGCTATCAGCCGATCATGGAAAAGCTGGAGATCGCGGTTCAGGGGATCGAGGAACGGGCGATCGATGTGTTCCCCGAACAGGCCACCATCCGCCGTATTTTCCGCGCCCGCCGCCAGCTGCGCCGGTTTCACCGGATCATCGGCCCGATGGAGGAAGTGTGCGAACGGCTGACCACCACGGAACTGCCGGTGATCGATCCGGCCGCGCGGATCTGGTTCCGCGATGTTCAGGATCACGTCAAGCGGACGATGGCGCGGATGGAAGGGCTGAAGGAAACGCTGGCCAGCATCGTTGAAACCGCCAGCCTGCTCGAAGCGCACCGCCAAGGCGAAATGACCCGGCAACTGGCCTCATGGGCCGCGATCCTGGCTGTGCCGACCGCGATCGCGGGGATCTATGGGATGAACTTCCGCTTCATGCCCGAACTGGACTGGCGCTATGGCTATTTCATCGTGCTGGGCGGGATCGCGGCGATCTGCGTCGGGCTGTGGCTGCGGTTCCGCCGGATCGGGTGGCTGTAGATGACCGACCACGGCTCCAACCGGGTAATCCTGACCGCGCTGGCCGCCAATGTCGGGATCGCGGTCGCCAAATTCATTGCCGCCGGGATTACCGGATCATCGGCGATGGTGACCGAGGGTGTGCACAGTCTGGTCGATTCGGCCAATCATATGCTGCTGCTTTACGGCACCAGGCGCAGCCGGAAGGCCGCCGATGCGATGCACCCGCTAGGCTATGGGCGAGAGCTGTATTTCTGGAGCTTTGTCGTGGCGATGCTCGTGTTCTCATTGGGGGCAGGCGTCTCGCTGTATGAAGGGCTGCTCCACATCCTTGATCCCGAGCCGACCAGCGATATTACGGTGGCCTTCGTGGTGCTGGGCTTTGCTGCGGCGCTGGAAGGCTGGTCAACCTGGGAAGCGATGAAGGCGTTCAACGCCTCGCGCGGGGAAAAATCGCTCTTCCGCGCGGTCCGCGATACCAAGGATGCGCCCACGCTGATCGTGCTGCTGGAAAATGCGGGCGCGATGGCGGGGCTGGCGCTTGCCGCAGGCGGCATCGCGCTGGCGCATTGGACCGGCGATCCCCGCTGGGACGGGATCGCCTCGGTGATGATCGGGCTGGTGCTGGCCGCAACCGCCGTGCTGCTGCTGATCGAGGCCAAAGGGCTGCTGATCGGCGAAAGCGCCGATCCGGTGCTGGTCGAAGCGATCCGTCAATGCGCGGCGGGCCACGCCGGGGTCATCGCGGTCCATGAAGTCCTCACCGTCCATCAAGCGCCGGATATGGTGGTGAGCGTGATCAGCGCCGATTTCGACGATACGATCACCGCGCGCGATGTGGAACAGACAGTCCGCGATATCGAACAGGCCGTGGCCCGGCTATTTCCGGTGGTGACGCGGGTCTATGTGCGGCCGGTGGATCTTTCGAACGCCAGCTGAGCATTGGTTGTGGCCCCATTGGTTGTGGATTGCCTACTTGCCGCCCCGGCGGTGATCGAATAGCTCCCGGCCTGACATGTTACTGTCATTTGCGTGACACAATTTCCTCGGGGGTCTTGGTGCTATGTTCGGCTGGTTTCAGCGATTGCTGCCCAAATCGGGTGACTTCTTCTCCATGTTCGAACGCCA
>JAYVKX010000105.1:0-2181 GCA_043768005.1 Novosphingobium sp.
GGCACCGGCCTTGCCTTTGCGCATAAATATCGGGAAGATGGCGGCGTTTGCATGGCCTACTTCGGCGATGGCGCAGCCAATCAGGGCCAGGTTTATGAAAGCTTCAACATGGCCGCGCTGTGGAAGCTGCCGATCATCTTCGTGATCGAGAACAACGGCTATGCGATGGGTACCGCAGTCAAGCGCAGTTCCGCCGAAACCGAGTTTTATCGCCGCGGCACGGCGTTCCGCATCCCGGGAATGGATGTGAACGGGATGGACGTGCTCGAAGTTCATGCCGCCGCCAGGCTTGCGCTTGATTACGTGCGCGGCGGCAATGGTCCGGTGCTGATGGAGCTTAACACCTATCGCTATCGCGGCCATTCGATGTCCGATCCGGCCAAATATCGCAGCCGTGAGGAAGTGCAGGAAATGCGCGACAATCACGATCCGATCGAGGCCGCCAAAGTGGAATTGCTCACGCGCGGAATTTCCGAGGACGCGCTCAAGGATATCGACAAGCGAATTCGCAGCATTGTATCTGAAGCTGCTGATTTTGCAGAAAACTCACCCGAACCTGCGTTGCCCGAACTCTACACCGATGTTCTGGTGGAGAGCTACTGATGGCGATTGAGCTCAAGATGCCGGCCCTCTCCCCGACGATGGAAGAGGGGACATTGGCCAAATGGCTGGTCAAGGCAGGCGACACGGTCAAATCCGGCGACATTCTTGCCGAGATCGAGACTGACAAAGCGACGATGGAATTCGAAGCCGTGGATGAAGGCACGATTGGCCAGATCCTGATTCCCGAAGGCAGCGAAGGCGTGAAAGTCGGCACGATAATCGCGGTGATGAGCGGAGAGGGTGGGATTGCGCCTGCTCCTGCTCCGCCTGCAGCTGCGCCAGTAGCTAAGAAGGAACCAGCACCCGCTCACGCCGCGCCAGTCCTGCGCAAGTCCGATCCGGCGGTTCCGCCCGGCACCAACATGAAATCCTCCACCGTACGTGAAGCCTTGCGTGATGCGATGGCCGAGGAAATGCGCCGCGATCCCCGCGTATTCGTGATGGGCGAGGAAGTCGCCGAATATCAGGGGGCTTACAAAGTCACGCAAGGATTGCTCGATGAATTCGGGCCCAAGCGGGTAATCGATACGCCGATCACCGAATATGGCTTTGCCGGGATCGGCACCGGGGCGGCGATGGGCGGTTTGCGCCCGATCATCGAATTCATGACCTTCAACTTCGCCATGCAAGCGATCGATCACATCATCAATTCGGCGGCCAAGACCAATTATATGTCGGGCGGCCAGATGCGCTGTCCGGTGGTGTTTCGCGGTCCCAATGGCGCGGCGACCCGGGTGGGCGCACAGCACAGCCAGAACTTTGGCCCGTGGTATGCCAATGTCCCCGGCCTGATCGTGATCGCACCCTATGATGCGGCTGACGCCAAGGGTCTGCTCAAGGCTGCGATCCGCTGCGAGGATCCGGTGGTCTTCCTGGAGAATGAGCTGGTCTATGGCCGCACCTTCGAACTGCCCGAACTGGACGATCACGTTCTGCCGATCGGTAAGGCGCGGGTGATGCGCGAAGGCGCTGATGTGACCATCGTCAGCTATTCGATCGGGGTCGGTATGGCGCTTGAAGCGGCAGAAGTGCTGGCGGGTGAGGGGATCGATGCCGAGGTGATCGATCTGCGCACACTGCGCCCGCTAGATCGCGCGGCTGTGCTGGAAAGCCTGGCCAAAACCAACCGGCTGGTGGTGGCCGAAGAAGGCTGGCCAGTGTGCGGAATCGCTTCGGAAATCATGGCGATCTGCATGGAAGAGGGCTTCGATCATCTCGATGCCCCGGTACTGCGGGTCTGTAACGAGGATGTCCCGCTGCCCTATGCGGCCAATCTGGAAAAGGCCGCGCTGATCAATGCCGGGCGGATTGCAGATGCGGTACGCAAAGTGTGCTACCGCTAGAGAGTGATTTGGGCAGCAAGTTGATTCCATCCGGGCCGATATCACGCAACTGCAGCTATTGGCGCAGATGCCGCAAAGCCTAGCTCAGGTAATCAAGAATATCGGCCGGCTATAGCTGATCGGGATATTGTCGATCCCGATGATCGTCAGCACAGACGGGATCCGATACTGAATCTCCAACAGCTTTTCGGTCGCGCCGGTGACGCGGTGGGTCGCGGGCGTGGTAAGCCTGACA
>JAYVKX010000106.1:0-2511 GCA_043768005.1 Novosphingobium sp.
TGCGCTCGGCGGGGTGACGATTGACCGGATCGCGCACCTGGGCGCACAGGCCGGCGTTCGCTACTCGATTGAAAACCCGCACGCCTATCTGCATTCAAACCTTGCAGGGCACCTCAACCTGCTCGAAGTCTCGCGCCACCGCGGGCTTTCGCACATGGTCTATGCCAGCTCGAGCTCGGTCTATGGCGGCAATACCAAGCTGCCCTTTTCGGTGGAGGACCGCACCGATCACCCGGTTTCGCTCTATGCCGCAACCAAGCGCGCCGATGAATTGATGAGCGAAACCTATGCCCATCTGTTCCGCCTGCCGCTGACCGGTCTGCGCTTTTTCACGGTCTATGGCCCGTGGGGCCGGCCCGATATGATGATGTGGAATTTCACTCGCCGGATCCTGGCGGGAGAGCCAATCCCGGTGTTCAACCACGGCGATATGTTCCGCGATTTCACCTATATCGACGATATCATCGCCGGGGTGATCGCCTGCCTGGATAGCCCCCCAGCGGATGACGAAGCGCCCAAGGCCGGCGGCAGCGTCAAGCCGCATGCGCTCTACAACATCGGCAATAGCCAGTGCGAACCGCTGATGAAAGTTATCGCCCTGCTTGAAGAAGCCTGCGGCAAGCAGGCCGAAATGGAAATGCTGCCGATGCAGCCCGGCGATGTCTACAAGACCTATGCCGATATCAGCGCGATCCAGCGCGATCTGGGCTATGCGCCGACCACATCAATCGATCTGGGCGTACCCGCATTTGTCGAATGGTACCGCGCCTATCACGGCGTCTAGCCGCTAGGAAAATCCCTGTTCTTCGCCGGTCTCTGATGCGATGTCGCGGCGGAACGTAACCGCCACCACTGCGCCGGTTTCGGGCCATTCGCGGGTGATCGTGCCATCGATCTGGCGCAGCACCGCAGTGGTCATTCTGGTGCCGAACCCGCCGGTTTCATCCGCTTGATTGGGGCCATCGCCCAGCAGCGGTCCGCCGTGCTCGCGCCAGATCAGCGTGGTCAATGGACGCTCTGCCTGCGTGTCTTCGCACGCCCAGCTTATCGCAACCCGGCCAGTGGCAACCGATAAGGCGCCGTACTTGGCGGCATTGGTCGCCAGTTCGTTCAGGACCAAGGCCAGCGGCGTCAACTGGCGGGTAACGATGCCGCAGGATTGGCCTGTAAAGGTAATCCGCTGATGGCCTTCATCTTGATAGGGTTCGAGCACGCTTTCGAGCAGCGCATGAAGATCGATCACAGTACGTTGCGATGGACCGAACGCCAGCGCATGCGCCCGCGAGAGCCCGTGGATCCGTTCGCTCAACCCAGCCAAGATCTGCTTGGTATCGCCTTTGTCTCGCGAAGCCAGCCCGATCATCGACAGCACCACGCTGAACAGGTTTTTGACCCGGTGGTTCAGCTCCTGCGCCAGCAGCAAATTGCGTTCGTTCAATTCGTGCAGGCGATCGGTATGGCTGGCCGCAAGTTCGGCCCGCGCACGCCGACGTTCGGAATGCAGCGTGGCCCAAACCATCAGCAGCAAGGCCAGCCACATACCCAGCAGCAAAGGGATTTGCCAGCCTTCCGCGCGATCCGCAGCTGCAAAGGCATCCATGCGGCGTTGGTGCAGGCCCACCGCCAATGCGCCAAGATGCTGGCGCAGCTGGTCCATAGTGGCCTTGCCGCCGTTGCTGCGGACCAGGATCATCGCGGCCTCAAGATTGCCGTTGCGGGCGAACCGCACCGTCTGATCCAGTTCGATTATCTTGGCATTGGCGAGGTCAGTGATCTTGCGCAGCCGATCGTCGTTCTGCGGATCGCCGGTTGATCCCAGTTTGATCTGCAAATCATCAAGATTGCGGCCGATGCTGGCCCGCGCGGCATCGTAGGGCGCCAGGTAAGCGGGATCCAGCGTCAGCAGGTAACCGCGCTGCCCGGTTTCCGCATCGATCAGGTTCTGTTCCACAGTTTCAAGCGAGAGCGACGCTTCCGCCTCTGCCGCGGCAGTCTGGCGTGCGGTGCGCTGGGCAAACGAGGATTGCACCAAGAGCAGCCCGATACCCACGATCAGCCCGGTCAGCACCAGCAGGTGCACGGCAGGGGGAAGCTGGCCCAAGCGGTGAATGCCCGCACGAAGCCAGCCCGATTGATCGGTATGAAGGTGCTGCTGCGGCATGGGAGGGGGCTTATCACGGCACCTGTGGCGAACAAAGTGCCAATGCGCACTAGTGGACAAGCCTCTGCCGCTGCCTTGCCCCGGCTGGCGTGCTTGCCCCATCAGCGGGGTATGTCGATTCTCTCAGACCGCTGGATCCGCGAGCAGGCCCGCAACACCGGCATGATCGAACCGTTTGTCGAACGCCAACAGCGCGGCGACTGCATTTCGTATGGCCTGTCGAGCTATGGCTATGATGCCCGCGTGGCGGACGAATTCAAGGTGTTCACCAATGTCCATTCGGCGGTGGTTGATCCGAAGAATTTCACCGACAACAGCTTTGTCGACATGCAGACCGATTGCTGCGTGAT
>JAYVKX010000107.1:0-7171 GCA_043768005.1 Novosphingobium sp.
AAGCCGGGACCGGTCGCATCGCCTGGTTCGGCATCCGTGAAATCCGCCATCGGCTGCAGCAACTTGTGCCAAGTGGACGTTTCGTCGCCCAGTTTCGCACCCAGCGCCGCCAGATCGGCGTGTAAACCGGCCAGGCCGAGTGTGGCAAACACTTCGGTCACCTCGGGGTCGCCCAGGTGGCCGGCAAGGTAGAGCGCGAGGCGCGCCGGACTGTCGACCGGGACACCTTGGCCCAATCGCCACACCGCGGCCCCGATTGCGCGCCAGTGCTGGGCAAGCGCCGCCCAGGTCTTGAGCTCGGGCAGAACTGCCGCGAAATCGCCGATCGCACCGTCGAAGGAAATCCACTTGGGCAGGCCGGTCATCGCTCAATCTCCCTAGTCTTTGGCAACGGCAGCATCCGGCGCCACGGCAGTGCCGATATTGGCGCGGCAGAAATAAACCGAAATGTACCAAGGCGTTCTGGTCCCGGGAGCATTTTCGAGCTGGAGCATCGAGCCGAACTGCTGCGCTAGAATCGCATCGGCCAGGTCTTTTTCGCCCCTGTCGCTGGCACCGTAGCGCAGCACGGCAAGGCCATTGACGCCCGAATATTCGGGTTGGCGCTGCCACAATACTTCGGCCAACCTGCGAAGACGGACCCGGCCAATCTCGAATTGCGCATTCTTGCCGACAAGACGCTGCCCGTTGTTGGCAAACCCGGCCAACTTTTCGGCAAAATCATGAGCTTGGGTAAAGTTCGTCGCGGTTGCAGTGTCGTCGGTGTCTTCGCACCAGAACACATCGACATCCCAGCCTTTGCTGCTCAAATCGGAGAGCTCGATCAGCGGGTCACGCGGCAAGGCCGGCTTGGCTTGGGCTTTTTGACCGCTTCGCTCTGGCTTCGGCCCGGCAAGCTGCTCGCGTTCTTCTGTAGCCTGCTCGGTCTGGGCGCGGATGAGTGCCAATTCGTACGACGCTTTGCAGGCGGACGAGGTCTGATTTTCATCGGCAATCGAGCGGACGAATTCATCCCGCAGCAACCTGACGCGCTTGGTCAGCTCGCGCGTTTCGGGGGTCAGCCCATCGTCACCAGCGTTCTCAACTTTGTCGGGCCGCCCGGTTCGCATGGCCACGCTGGCTTTTTCAAGCGTGAAGTCGGCAACGAACGGTGCGGTCCTGCTGGCAAGAAAGGCGCAGCGCGCCTCGAAATTTTCGCCCTCCTTGCCTTTTTCGCCAGTCATATCGGCCAGGTCCTGGATTGCACTCGTCCAGAAGCGCTCATCTTCCTCGGCCGCGTGCAACATCGCGGCGTTGCTCGCGGCATCTTCGGAGGCGCAGCTTGTGACCAGCGTATTGAAGCCGATCAAGGCCGAACCGATCAGGGTGACGAGGCCGATCACGCCGAAGCGGGAGCCGCCTGGTGCGGGAGGAGTGGGGTCAGGCACCGGCTTTCCCCTTCGGTTTGGGAGGCGTCGCTACCGGCAGTGTCTGTCTCAGCGCTTGGCTTGGCGTCCACGGGCCCGGGCCCTCTTCGAACAGGCGCTCGCCAACGATCTCGCCGAACCGGCGGTAGGCTTCCCACTGCTCTTCGTCAAAGAACTGGTCGAGCGTGGTCTGTTGCGGGAAATCGGACCCGCCCACGCGCTTGCGATAGGCGAGCAGTTCGGGCGGTTCGGCGAAATTGAGCCGCGGCTTGATCAGGAGCAGCCAGCCAATGCGCGGCGCCGTGTCGTCCGCGGCCTGCTTCAGGCCGCGCGTATCGATATCGTATTCGATCCGGGCGAGCGCGGCGTAAGGCATGGCCTTGCCCTTGCGCTCGGCTACGTCATCCGCTGGGCGCGAGGCGATCTCGTCATAGGCACCGAAATGCGATCGCAGCGGTCCGGCCTCGCCGAGCTTCTGGTCCAGACCGGTGGCATCGAGGAAGCTGATTTCGGCATTAAGATCAGACCGGGCTCGTTCGATTAGCCGAACGACATCATCGAGGCGGTAATCGGGATCTGCGCCATTGTCGCAAACCACGATCAGCTCGAGACGGCGCTGGATCAAAGCATAGGCCCCGGTATTTTCGAAATGACCGCCATCGGTCAGGTACCAGCGCTGCCGGTTGGCATCGGTGGTGAAGTTCGATTGCAGTTCGGCGGCGAGATAGCCGTGGACGGTATCGCGCAGCGAGACCGGCAGAAACCAGCGGCGGGTGTTCGACTTCCACCAGTAGCCCAGACGAACGTTGGCCATCATCGCCAGGATCGAAAGGCCGAGCGAGGTCATCCCGCCGATCGCAGTCGAAGCCGCAGCGCCCGAAATCGCAGTCCAGGTCGAAAGATTGAGCTGCTCGCCATCCGGGAAGGCCATCGTCGCCGAGTTGCCGGAACCGCCGCTTTCGAAGACCAGCCCGGCTGGCGAGACGTGCAGCGGCTTGCCTTTGCGATCATAGGCGATGACATGAGAACTGCCGTCAGGCTGAGTCTGCGCGATCGTCACGTTGATGAGGTGGATCGGGCGATGCCGCGCCAGCGACTTGGACTGTGCCTGTCCGTAGTAATCCGACATCGCGATCGAATCGCCTTCGCGGCCGATATCGAAGCCATGTTCGCCGGGGACCGGGTTGGACGCGCCGACATAGGCGCGTTTGAGCCGAGTCGAATAAAGCGAGACCAGCGACGACTGGTTGAGGAAGCCATAGTTGAGCGCGACCAGCAGCACGGCAAGCACGGTCAGCAGCCACGCGTACAGCACCACGTTGCCGCCGAGCGACCCCAGCGAACGTGCTACTGCGGCCCAGATGACAAGCCAGAAGAACACGATCGAGATGCCCAGCGCGCCTTGACCTGAAGGTTTCGTCAACCACCCAGGGCCCGTCCCCCGCCGCAGCGAACCGTGCGCCCAGACGGTCAGCAAAGCAGGTGCGGCCATAACCGCGAAGGGCCAGAAGTACTGCCAGAATAGCCGCAGGCCATGAAACGTCCTGGCATTCGACCAGCTGTCAGCGACGGCGTGGGAATGATCGGCGATTTGCAGTGTGGCATTGGACAGTTGTCCACCCAAATAGTCGATCAATGTCGCCGCCCCGAGCGCAAGCGTTATCAGCAACAGATTTGCCTGGGTGCGGGTCAGGCTGCTGCGGACGTTCTCCTCCTCGACCGCGGCGGTGAGTGTGTTTGCCTTCTGGCCGCTGCGCTCCGCAACCAGCGTGGAAACATAGAATACAACCGACCAGCTCAGAATGAAGATGATGATCAGGAGCGGATAGGGCGCGTGGTCTGGACAAGACTTGGGATCGCCCGATACCACACAGGAGAAGCTGAGCAGCTTGGCGGTAAGATCGGAAGGCGTCATGGCGCCAAGTAAATAGGTCGCAATTGCAGTCACGACGATCGCCGCGATGAGTGGGCCATCGGTGATCAGGCGCACGACGAGATTCGCGGGGACCGATTCCCGCCGACTGTACCAATAGGCCATCCCCGCGCCCAGCACGAGCAGGCCGGAAGCCAGTGTGAACAGCGAGAACAGTCCGGAAAATTCTTGAAGTGAAAGTGTTTCGAGCAGTTCGTAGGCGGTTTGACGAAATGCCGAGGTTCCCAGGGCATCGGGAATATGTATCCCGGTGAACTCACCCATTTTGCTGATCGATTCGCGCAACACCTTTGGCGACTGCAAAAGGCGGATGGTCAGGAACATCAGCAGCGGCAGCAATCCCAGCACGCACTGAAGCATCACCCAGTTGCGACCGATCGTGGCGACCCCGTACATCGTATCGCTGGCCCCGCCGGGCGTGAGATAGCGCCCGAATTCGCGCAGATTTGCGACCGCCGCCTGGCCTCGCACCGACTGCAGCGGCTGCTCGACGAAAGTGGACTCCTCGGCTGGGGTCAGCGGATCTCCTCCGCGACTTTCGGGCGGGACGTAGAGTGCACCGAAGAAACTACCGATGTAGCTTCCGCCTGAAACGGTCGACAAGTAGTCGAATTTCTGCAGCAGGCCGTGGCGGCTCAGCGCCTGGAGGATGCCAAGGCTGAAAGTAGCACTGCGGATTCCGCCGCCGGACAAAGCAAGGCCGGCGCGCTGCTCGGAGACCGAGCCTTTTTCGTCAGGTCCCTTCTGCCGGACCGTGACAAACTTTTCTTCTACCGCAATCACCGAGGCCAGCACTGCGTCGCTGCGGTTCGCCGGGACCCGCGGCACGCTCATGCGAAGGATCCGCGCGCCATCGAGAGCTTCCCGGCGTGCGACAGATCGAACAGGTGCGATGCGCGCAGGCCCGAATTTGTCATGCTGGTCCCGGCGCGCAGCGCGACATAACGGTCGATCAGGCGGTCCTCGTCGGCTTCGGACCATGCGCCCGGATCGGTCGGCACGGTGCTCGCCGCGAGCAAGGCCTTGAGCGCGCGTTCCAGCGTCCCGGGCACATGACCCGGCCGATTGACGTGCTGATCGAGCAGCAAGGCCATGCCCAGCTCCGAGCTTACCCAGGCCCTCAGCGGGTGTCCCTGAACCGGCATCGCGGCGAAGTGATCGATTCGCCCGCCGGCGTGAACGACCTGGCAGTGTCGCACCACCGGGTCATGACCCGCGCGCCAGAAACGGTAGGCCCACGCGACCGTCCGCAAGGGCGCCTTGAGGGCGGCACTGGTCAAGCGCGTTCGATCGAGGATCAGCGTGCCGTACATCGCCCCCGGGGCAGCGTCGGCATCGAGCCCGTATTGCCCGAAGTTGGCGTGGAACGCATCGGGGTCCATCGTTTTGAGGCGGCTGAGCAGCGCAGCGAGCTCGCCCTGACCTGCGTCGGCTCCGGCCGTCCACTGCATGATGCCGAACGACAGGAATGAATTGTCGTAGGAGTTGACCGCCTCAAGCTTTCCTTCGTTGCCCATGACTGCGGCGACAGCCCGCATGGCGGAAGGCGACAGCCCGTTTCCGGCTTCGGGATGGGCGGCGACGAAGGCATCGACCCCGGTGCGACCCGAGGTCATGAACCCATTCTTCACGCGCGAGGCAAAGCGGCGGCCGTCGGGTCCGAACGCGTTACGGCCATCGGACCGCGGCATGTGCTGCGCATCCTCCGCAACCGGAATAACGCTCGCAAGCGCTGCAATCCCGGCGAGCGCCGGTGGATCCTGCAACGCCGCCGCGAGAGTGCCAAGAGTCGCCGTCCCGGCGGCCGCGGCCGGTCCAGTCTTGATTTCGACAAAGCCGCCGAGCATCGCCCAGGTTTTTGGCCCGGCAATGCCGTCGGGAACGAGATTGCGTTCGCGTTGCCACGCGCGCAATTTGGCTTCGGTCACCGGCCCGAAATTCCCCGTCGGCGGATCGATCCCGAGGCTGGTCTGAAGCGCCGCGACGAACGGCCCGCGCGCCCCGCGCCTCAGCGTCGGACGGGCCTGCTCGTCGGTGTGGGGAATGGCCGGGGCCGGCGGCACGCCGCCGCTGACCAGCAGGGCAACGTCTTCGCGAAACTTCGCCAGATCCCACAACGGATCGATTTTGCGCCCCGGCGCAAACTCCCGGTGGCCGCAGACCATGATCGGATCGATCCCGGTGTGCTGCAGGATCGCGGCGACCCCGCGCCGGAGCGAGTCTATCTGGATATCGGGATAGGAGTCGTCGGCCGTACCGTGGTTCTCCACCTCGATCCCGATGAAGCTCCGGTTACCCGTCACCCCGCGCCATTTTCCCTCGCCGGCATGGTAAGTCCGGCCGGCTGCGACGATGTAGAAGGTGCCGTCGCGGCCCAGCCCCAGGTGCGCCAGCGGTCCGCTGAGGTCGGGTCGGCCTTTGACCAGCAGATCGAGCGAGGGCATGTTGCCGCTTCGCGATCCGGCGGTATGGTGGATGATGACACCGCGGACCTTGCCCATGTCGCCGTGGCCGCGGTTGCGCCAATCGGCATATTCGGAATATTTCAGATTGGCGCGATCGAAGACATCCGGAAACCAGGTAAGCGAATAGACCACGGCCCCCTCCTCTTACTGGCTTGCCACACCGCCCGAGCTGGGCGGCAGATCTTCGTCGGCGGTCACCTGATGCGCATCGTCGAGATGCACGTCGCAACCGTCGATTTCGTCGCCCGGCGTCGGCGGGTTGGTCAGGGCATCTTCGGCAGCAATGTCTGACCTGGCCTCGGGATCGGCAGCCTGAGCCGCCTTGTCGGCGGCATTGGCTCCCGGCGAGCCGAGCGTCGCGGGCGGTGGCGGCGGCTCCTTGCGTGCGGTGATCGAATAGGAATTGAGCAAGTCGGGCACTAGGCGCTCGACAAACCCGGCAAGAAAGCCCGCAATCAGCACGAGGTAGATGAAATTGGCGCCGCCCTTGCCGTCGGCGCCCGGCCGGATATCCGCGCCGAAATTAATCTCGATCGCGCCGCTGATCAGGAAGCAGATAAAGATGAACGCTCCCATCGCGCCCAGGCTCAGCCGCACGAACGAATCGGTGAAGCTGTCGAGCCGGCGCAGATCGTTGCTGAGCGCGCGTTGCTCGATCCGCGTTGCAATCGAATAGAGCGCACCCAGAATACCGGTGCCCATCCCTGCGAGAAGCTTCAGTCGGTCACTGTCGGGAATCAACTTCTGGCCCAGAAACCGGTCCGAAACCGCGAAAACGATCAGGCATACGCTCAGCACCGCCAGCGCGGAAACCATCGTCCAGCAGACGTAGGAAAGACGCGCCCGCGAGGCCATTTCTCCGCCGATATCTGCCTTGATCTGAGCGAGGATGGCCCGCGCCGTATCGACTTCGCCTTCGAGCGCTTCGATCAGCGCCGAGGCGACCCGCATATCGAATTGCAAAGCGGTCTGGACGAGCCGGTTATACCCGGCCGATTTTTCGCGCCACGGGCCCAGCATCCCGTCGATTTCGCTCCGCTGCACGGCGAGCGCGGCGAGCCGCTTGCGCTGGATTTTCTGCACCAGCGGATCGTCCGAATAGGCGATAACGACGCGCCGCTCGGTCTGGTAAACCGCGTAGCGATCGGCCTGCCTGGCGTAGACATCGAGCACTTCGCGATTGTTCGAATCGCGTTGCCCCTGGACCACGTCTTCGACACTGAATTGAGACATACTCCCTCCGCCTCAGAGTCGCGAGGGGACTATACTACACCTGAGCTTCGCACTGTCTATATTCTAATTTACTGTTCAATAGGGTGCTTTCGAAGAAGCATCCATATCAACAATTTAATGCGCGGCCTTTTGAT
>JAYVKX010000108.1:0-8649 GCA_043768005.1 Novosphingobium sp.
GCGGGGCTATGTCCAGGGTGATTGCATGCTGACCACCTGGCACTGCCCCACCTGCGGCTGCACCACCCACTGGACACCACTTGGCAACGAATCAACGCGGATGGGCGTCAATCTGCGGATGTTCAAACCCTCGCTATGGCAGGAGTTACCGCGCCGCCTGATCGATGGCGCCAGTTTCTGAACCGCAGGCCCGGCATTCGGGATCCTTGGCGATCCTGAGCGTTCGCAGGCTTGGCACCAGTCCCTCGAACAGATGCAGCCTGCTCCACTGGGGATCGGCCAGCGACGCCGTGCCTTGCAGCAACACGCGGATCGCCTGCATCGCGGCAAAGCAGCCCACCGTTCCGGCCATCGCGCCCAGCACGCCGTCAGCCGCGCAGCTATCGCAATCCTCGGCATCGAAGGCATCGCCGACATAGCAGCGATAACAGGCCTCGCCCGACAAATGCCCGGCAAAGTTCGCGATCTGGCCCTGAAAGCGCCCGATCGCGGCGCTGGTCAGCGGAATTTTCAGCACAACGCAGGCGTCTGATACCGCCAGACGAGTCGCGAAATTGTCACAACCATCGAACACAAGGTCGGCACCCTCGAAGACCTGCGCGGCGCTTGCCCCCCCCACCCTCACGGTGACCGCGCGGGCTTCGAGGACCGGATCGAACCGGGCCACCCAAGCCGCCGCAACCTCTGCCTTGGAACTGCCGATATCAGCGGGAGTGAAAATCGTCTGGCGCTGAAGGTTGCTGGCATCGACCACATCATCATCGATCAGCGTCAACCGGCCGATCCCTGCAGCGGCAAGATATTGCAGAGCAGGCGATCCGATCCCGCCGCAGCCGACCAGCACAACATGCTTGCCCGTCAACGCCACCTGCCCCGCCCCGCCGACTTCGGGCAGGACGATATGGCGGGCGAAGCGGTCAAGACGGTCAGGGGGCAGGCTCATCAAGCGGGCTTAGAGCAGCTTGGGCGGGAAGTGCCAGATTAAAGATAGACCGGCTTTCGCAGTGTGCCGCCAGGCGCAGTCCGCCGTCTCAACGGTTTTCTAACCTATCACGGGCAGTATACCCCGATGAGCGATTCATTTTCAGTGCTGATCGGGCTGTTGCTGAAATCTGCAGCAGTCCTGCTTGCGGCCAACGAAGCACGGGGTCTCATATTGGCTGGCCCGGTGCTTTACGCCATGTACGAAACCGGGGGCACGTTAATGGCGATCTGGCTCGGATTCTGCTCGCTTGGCGGGATTGCCTTGTCAGTCATTGTTCCGCTGGTGCTTGCCAAAAAGGTCAAGAAACTTCGGTTCGCTAACTGACGAGTTCCAATCTGAGCGGACCTTGCATCAATCCACTTGTGAAAAATCAGCTTTCCAGCTGGCGCAGCAGACTGCGCACATCGCCGTCCATATCGGCATCGCGAGTGCGCAAATCTTCGATCAGGCGCACCGCGTGGATCACGGTGGAATGATCGCGTCCACCAAACTTGCGGCCGATCTCGGGGTAGCTGCGCGGGGTCAGCACCTTAGCCAGATACATCGCCACCTGCCGCGGGCGGACCACCGCGCGGGCGCGGCGCGTGCTCGACATTTCGGTACGATCGACCCGGTAGAACTGGCAGACCGTGCGCTGGATCTCGTCTATCGTGATCCGGCGGCGGTTGGCCGAAAGGATATCGGTCAGCTGTTCTTCGGCTAGCTGGAGCGACACGGCCTGCCCGGTCAGCTGGGCATAGGCGATCAGCTTGTTCAGGCCGCCAACCAGCTCGCGCACGTTGCGGTTGATCGTGCGGGCAAGGAACTCAATCACATCAGCGGGCACATGCGTGGGCGAAAACCGCGCCAGGCGATGTTCCAGGATCGAGCGACGCAGCTCGATATCGGCGGGCAGAATATCCGCGACCAGCCCCATCGAGAGGCGCGAGAGCAGGCGCTGTTCGACCCCGTCCAATGCCTGCGGGGCGCGATCAGCGGCGAAGACCAGCCGCTTGCCCTCAGCCAGCAGCGCATCGATCGTGTAGAGCAGCTCTTCCTGCGCGCTGGCCTTGCCGATGATGAACTGGATGTCATCAACCAGCAGCAGATCGAAGCCGCGCAACCGCGATTTGAACTCGATCATCTGGTTCTGGCGCAGTGCCTGGACGAATTCGACCATGAACCGCTCGGCCGAACAATAGAAGATCCGCGCGCGGGGATGGGCGGCAAGATAGGAATGGCCGATGGCGTGGAGCAGATGCGTCTTGCCCTGTCCGGTCGCGCCTTTGAGATAGAGCGGCGAGAACTGCGGCGCTTCAACCGCAGCCATCCGCTGCGCGGCATTGCAGGCCAGCACATTGGCGGTTCCGGTAACAAATGTGGTGAAGGTCAGCGATGGATCGAGGCCGATCGAACCCTGCCCCAGCGCGGAAAAATCCGGGCCGCCCATGCCCAGCGCATCGCCCGGCTGGCCCATCGCGGCACCATCATTGGCCGCGCGGCGCATCCCTGGATCGCGCGCGAGGCGCAGTTCGGGCATCTGGCGGCGTCCGGGATGGACCGAAATGCGGACATTGCGCACATCGGGCCGGGCAATCTTCCACGCCAGCGAGAGCCGGTCGGCAAAGCGATCGCCCACCCAATTGGCAGAAAACTCGGTCGGCAGGAACAGATCGAGCGTGCCCGTATCCTTGCAGAAACTGCCCAGCTGGACCGGCTTGATCCACTGACTGTGAAGTTGCTGGCCAAGGTCTTTGCGCAGGCCCTGACTGATGTCAGCCCAATCGGCCGCTAGGTCGAGCGCTTCTTGTTCTTCACGCATGCGCTCTTCTACTGCCTTGCCCTGAGCAGGCGCTGGCGCCTGCGACCCATTTATATTCGTCCCAGTCACCCGGTCCGCCCCCGATAGAAACCCGCAAAGGCCTCCGCGCACACCGGTTGGCATGCACGATAGTCCCGATCATCCACACCCCGAAGTGGACGACCACCTTTGCTTTTTTGTTTAGTGATGCCCCGGCTGAAACGCCTTGGCCAGTTGTGGTTTTATGAAGGGTTCTGCGCCAAGGGCAAGGCGCGCATCGTAAAAAAAATGAAATATTCCGCCTTGACTCTATGGCACCCTCGGGAATCTACCAACTCAAGGATAATGCGTTGTTTACCTTGGTTTTTTGGCAAGGATCAGGTGCGAATCGCGGGATTCCTTAGGCTTACTGCGGCGCAGCAATTCGGTTGCGATACGCAACGAGAAAGGCCGGCGAGAAACCCGCCGGCCCAAATCATGTTCCGTTCCGTTTTCGTCCCGTCGCAGCCCTGACAGAGGCGCGAATCGGGGCCCGCGAATCAGAGCGCGGCGACGCGCTTGGTCAGCCGCGAAAGCTTGCGCGAAGCAGTGTTCTTGTGAAGCACTCCGCGGGCTACACCGCGGGCCAGTTCCGGCTGTGCTGCATGAAGCGCCTGCGCCGCAGCTGCCTTGTCACCGCCATCAAGCGCTGATTCGACCTTCTTGACGAAGGTGCGGATGCGGCTGATGCGGTTGCCGTTGATTTCGGCGCGCTTCTCGTTGCGACGGATGCGCTTCTTGGCTTGCGGCGTATTGGCCATGTCTGTCCTTCGTTCGGCTGCTTTCGCGCAGCCCTTTACCAGTTGAAACTTGTGCAAAATCGCAAGAACTGACCAAAGCCACTCCTGCGGAAAGCGCGGCCCTTAACCAGCGAAGGGCGAATCGTCAAGCTATCGTCGAATTAGCCGCGAGCTAGTTTTGACACTTCGCACACAGCCAGCTGCTGCGCCCACCCTGCACGATCCGCTGCACCGTGCCGCCACAGCGGCACGCCTGTCCGGCGCGGTCATAAACATCGAACTGCTTGGAGAAATAGCCCAGTTCCCCATCGGGCTGGGCATAATCGCGCAAGCTTGATCCGCCCGCCGCAATAGCCTCACCCAAAACCTCGCGAATGGCGCAAACCAGCTGCTCCAATGCGGCGCGGCTGACCTTCCCCGCAGGTTTGCGCGGATCGATATGCGCCCGGAACAGCGCCTCGCAGACATAGATATTGCCCAGCCCCGCGACAATCCGCTGATCGAGCAGCATCAGCTTGATCGCCGCACTGCGCCCGGCCAACGCCTGCTGAAGCTGCGCCGCGCTCAGCCCCGGCCCCAGCGGCTCTGGGCCAAGATTGGCGAAAATCGGCCAGCTTTCCAGCGCCGCACTGTCAATCAGATCAACCGAGCCAAACCGGCGCGGATCGCACAGCGCCAGGATATGGCCTGCCGCGGTTTCCAGCACCAGATGGTCATGCTTGCCCAGCTCCTCCGGCTCGATCCGCCAGCGGCCCGACATGCCAAGGTGAAACACCATGGTCTGTTCGCGGTCGGTATGGATCAGCCCATATTTGGCGCGGCGGCCAAGCCCGGTGACGGTCGCCCCGGTGAGCGACTGGACCAGGCTAGGCGGGAACGGGCGGCGCAGGTCTGCGCGGCGCAATTCAACCCGACTGAGCCGCGCGCCTTCCAGATAGCGGGCGAGGCCCCGGACGGTGGTTTCTACTTCGGGTAATTCCGGCATATCCGGCTCCTAACAGCCTTTGCGCCGTGCTGAAACTCTCCTAAGGCGCTGGATATGAGCAATCAGGTATCATTCGGCTACGAAGACGTCAGCCCCGAGGAAAAGACCGCCCGCGTGGGTGAGGTTTTTTCCAGCGTCGCGCGCAAATATGATGTGATGAACGATGCGATGTCGGGTGGCATGCACCGGTTGTGGAAAGACCGCTTCGTGCGAAGGGTAAAGCCGCGCGCGCGTGAGACTTTCCTCGATATGGCAGGCGGCACCGGCGACATCGCGTTCCGCCTGGCAGAGCAGGGCGCGGCGGTTACAGTATCCGATATCAATCAGGACATGCTGGATGTGGGCATCGATCGGGCCATGGACCGCGGGATAGATGGTCTGGTCTGGTCACGTCAGAATGCCGAGGAACTATCGTTCGAGGATCGGATCTTCGATGGCTACACCATCGCCTTCGGGATCCGCAACGTCACCCGCATCGATGCTGCCCTAGCCGAGGCACACCGGGTGCTGAAATATGGCGGGCGGTTCTTCTGCCTTGAATTTTCGACCACCGAATGGCCCGGCTTCAAGGAGGCCTACGACCTCTATTCGCACCATCTGGTCCCCCGACTGGGCGAAGCAATTGCCGGCGACGGGGAAAGCTATCGCTATTTGATCGAATCGATCCGCCGCTTCCCGCCGATGCGCGCGTTTGAAGGCATGATCCGCGATGCCGGTTTTACCCGCACCAAGGTTGAGCCGATTCTGGGCGGATTGGTGGCCATCCATTCAGGGTGGAAGATCTGACCCGGTCAGCCACCCATATTCTGCGCTTGCTAAGCTGGGGGCGGACCCTGGCCAAGCATGGCGCTTTGCGCGGGATCGAGGCTGATCCCAATACCCCGCCGCAGGTCCGGCGGCTGTGCCGGATTGCGCGGGCAGGCACGGTCCAGCCGCGCGTGCCTGATTATGCCGGGGCGTTTCAGGCGATCGGCCCGGCCGCGATCAAGCTGGGGCAAACGCTGGCGACCCGGCCCGATCTGGTGGGCGAGGAAGCCGCACATAACCTACTGTCGCTGCAGGACAGCCTGCCGCCGGTTGATTTTTCGGCTGTGCGCAGCGAGATCGAGGCGGGTTTTGGCCGTCCCTGGCAGGAACTCTATGCCAGTATCGATCCCGTCCCGGTCGGCTCAGCGTCGATTGCGCAGGTCCACAAGGCCGTGACCAGCGAAGGCCGCGAGGTGGCGATCAAGGTGCTGCGCCCCGGGATCCGCGAAAAGTTTGCCCGCGATATCGCAACCTATGAATGGGCCGCCGCCCATCTGGAGGCGCTGGGCGGCGAAGCGCAGCGCCTGCGGCCGCGGCTGATCATCGCCAATTTCAAGCGCTGGACGCTGCGCGAGCTTGATCTGCGGCGCGAAGCTGCCTCAGCCTCGGAACTGACCGAGGTGATGAAGGGCTATGATCGCTATGCCGTGCCCGGGGTCGATTGGGATCGCACCAATGGCCGGGTGATGACGATCGACTGGGTTGAAGGGACCAAGATCAGCGAGATCGCGGCGCTGCAGGCCGCCGGGCATGATATGCCCGATCTGGCACGCCGGCTGGTGCTGGCCTTTCTGACACAGGCGATCAGCGCCGGATTTTTCCATGCCGATATGCATCAGGGCAATCTGTTCGTGCAAGCTGACGGGACGATCGCCGCGATCGATTTCGGGATCATGGGCCGGATTGATCGCCGCGCACGGGCTTGGCTGGCTGAAATTCTCTATGGGCTGACCACTGGCAATTACGCCCGCGTCGCCGAGATTCATTTCGAGGCGCAATATGTGCCAAGCTATCATTCGGTGGATGAATTTGCGACTGCGCTGCGCGCCGTGGGCGAGCCGATGCGCGGCAAGCCGGTGAGCGAGCTGTCGGTCGGCCAGATGCTCGACGGGCTGTTTGCGATCACCCGCGATTTTGACATGGCGACCCAGCCGCATCTGTTGTTGCTGCAAAAAACCATGGTGATGGTCGAGGGCCTTGCGACCCAGATCGATCCCGCGATCAACATGTGGGATGTTTCCGCGCCGTTTGTGCGGGAATGGATCCGCGACGAGCTGGGGCCAGAGGCCATGATCGCCGCGCGGATGAAGGAAGATGCCGACACTTTGCTCCGCTTGCCCGCGCTGATCCGCCGGATCGAGGACCGGTTCCCGGCCAAGGGCGGTGCGCCCGAAGCGCCGCCGCTACCCGACGTGCCGCTGGTGTGGGAACGCCGCAGCAAGACTGGCGGCTGGCTGGGTTATGCCGCTGCGCTTGCCGCAGGTGGTGGAGCCGTGTGGGGTGCCGTGGCTATGGGCTGGCTGGGCTGAGCCGGTGGACCTTGACGCTCTGCTGGACTATTATTTCGGCGGTGATCCCGATGCGCTAGGTGCTGCGGCCCGAGAACAGGCCAAGGGCAAGCTGGCGATGGATTTCGGGGTGGAACAAGAGTCTGGCCGCAAATTTGCCCTGTGGACGCTGATGGAGGCGCTGGGCTTTGCCCCGTTCCCGGCAGAGGCCTTTCCCAAACATCCCCGGCTGCGCGAGGCCGCCGATGCTTACCTGACCGCAGCCTATCGGCTGGAACGGGACAGCGGGGAATGACGCCTGCGGTGTTGTTCGTCTGCCTTGGCAATATCTGCCGTTCCCCGCTGGCCGAGGCCGCCTTCCGCGCAGAGGCGGAGCGGGCAGGGCTTGCAGTGCTGGCGGATTCGGCCGGAACGGCAGACTATCATATTGGGCAGCCGCCAGATACGCGCGCGATCCGCACCGCGCTGCGCCATGGCAGCGATATTGCGGACTATCGCGGGCGACAAATTGCCCCGGCGGACTTTGCCCGTTTCAGCCACATCTTCGCGCTCGATCACCAGAACCTTGCCAATCTGCGTCGGATTGCGCCGGAGGGCCATACCGCGCAGCTTGCACTGCTGCTCGATCTGGTTCCAGGCTGCACCGGGCAGGCTGTGGCTGACCCGTGGCAGGGCGATGAGGCGGGGTTTGAAGTGACCTGGTCCGATGTAGCCGCCGCCGCTAAAGCCTTGGTCAGCAAACTTGCCTTGGCCGGGCAGAGGCATTAAAGCGGTTTCAATTGAAACCAGATAAGGCGTGTGTGATGTCCTACCAGACGGGCTTCCTCAACCATTTTTCAAGCGAGGCAGTGGCCGGTGCCTTGCCGATCGGTCGCAACAATCCGCAGCGGCCCGCCTTTGGCCTGTATGCCGAGCAATTCTCGTCCACCGCCTTCACCGCGCCGCGCCATGAAAACCGGCGCAGCTGGCTGTACCGGATGCGCCCGGCGGCGGCGCATCCACCGTTCACCCCCTATGCGGGCGCAGCCAATCTGCGCAGCGGGCCGTTTGATGATGGTGCGCCCAGCCCCAACCGGCTGCGCTGGGATCCCCTGCCGCTGCCCGATGCACCGATCGACTGGCTCGACAGTCTGATCAGTTTTTGCGGCAATGGCGATGCCGGGACGGGCGCGGGCCTTGCGGTGCATCTCTATGCCGCCAATGCCTCCATGGATCGGCGCGCGGTGCAGTTCAGCGATGGCGAGCTGTTGTTCGTGCCGCAGCAGGGCACACTGCGGATTATCACCGAGCTGGGCCGGATCGATGCGCCGCCCGGCCATATCGCGCTGGTCCCGCGCGGGATGCGCTTCCGGATCGAGCTGGACGGCCCGGCGCGTGGCTATATCTGCGAGAATTATGGCGCGCCGTTCCGCCTGCCCGACCTTGGCCCGATCGGTTCCAATGGCCTCGCGGGCCCGCGCGATTTCGAGACCCCCGTCGCGTGGTACGAGGATCGCGACGAGAAGTTTGAGTTGATCCAGAAATTTCAGGGTGCGCTGTGGCGGACCACGCTGGATCATTCGCCCTTTGATGTCGTGGCCTGGCACGGCAACTCCGCGCCTTGCCGCTATGATCTGGCCCGGTTCAACACGATCGGTACGGTCAGCTTCGATCATCCCGATCCTTCGATTTTCACCGTGTTGACCAGCCCCAGCGATCAGCCCGGCACCGCCAATTGCGATTTCGCGATCTTCCCGCCGCGCTGGATGGTGGGCGAGGACACCTTCCGCCCGCCGTGGTTCCACCGCAATGTGATGAGCGAATTC
>JAYVKX010000109.1:0-3012 GCA_043768005.1 Novosphingobium sp.
ATGTCGGCTTATGGGCCCGCCCCAACAAAACCCGCCATTCCGGAATCCACCGCATTCCGGTCATTCGAGACTCCTAACCAGCCCCCAACGCCTCCCGCAACGCCGCGTTCATCCGGCTTTGCCAGCCCGGACCGCCTTTTCGCCAGCCTTCGATCACATCGGGATCGAGCCGCAAAGTGATCGATTTCTTGGCGTTGGGCTTGGTCCAGCCGGTCGGGCGGCCACGTTTGCCCTTGCCGAATGCGGCCAGAACTTCGGGTGGGAGCATTTCGGCAGCAGGACGCGCGCGCGCAAAGTCCGCTTTGGTCCATTCTGGGTTATCATCATAATCGGCGGGGGGCTTGGGTTTATTCATAGCGGCGCATCTCCTTTTCATGGGCGCGGCGATAGCTGATCACGCGGATAGCAGTGGCGGATGAGGTGAATACCAGACAGCGGCCTTGCCCATCCACCCTGCCAAAAGCACGGAAACGCACCTCGCCATAGTCATAGCGGTCATCGATCTCGACCACCGCATCGCCCAGTTCAAAAGCGGCGGCTTCGTCCAATGACAGGCCGTGCTTGTCACGGTTGAGGGCATCTTTCGCGGGGTCGAATTCGATGTCCATTTATTATGTGTAGTGGCATAATGGTCAAATAGCAAGATTTAATTGCAGTGACATTTAATTCAGTGCCCAAGGGTGGAAGTGAGGAACTCTTTTGGAACAACCACCCCCAACCTTCCCCAACCTCCTCCGCGCCTTTACCCGGATCGGCTTCCTCAGCTTTGGCGGACCAGCCGGCCAGATCGCGCTGATGCAACATGAGCTGGTCGACCAGCGTAAATGGATTGATCAAGGGGCGTTCCTGCGCGCGCTAAATCTGTGCCATCTGCTGCCGGGGCCAGAAGCGCAGCAGCTGGCGACGTGGATCGGGTGGCGGTTACATGGAGTGCGGGGCGGTCTTGCGGCGGGGCTGCTGTTCGTGATTCCCGGCGCGCTGGTGATGCTTGGCCTGTCGCTGCTCTATGTCATGGCGAGCGGCCTTAGCTGGTTTGCCGCGCTGTTCCTGGGGATCAAGGCGGCGGTGCTGGGGATTGTTATTCAGGCGCTGCTGCGGATCGGCAAGCGCGCATTGGGGACGCGGTTTAAGCAGGCGCTGGCGGTGGTGGCTTTCCTGGCACTCGCGCTGCTGGATGCGCCGTTTCCGCTGGTGATCCTGCTGGCTGGTCTCGCCGGAGCTGTGGCGCGGCCCGATTGGCTGGGCGACCATGCACCGCCACCCGCCTCTGCCAGCCAGCCCAGCCGCCGCCAGCTGGCCGGGGCGACGGTAGTGACGGTGCTGGTCTGGCTGGCGATCTGGGTGCTGCCGATGGTGCTGATCGCGGCCACGCTAGGTCAAGGATCGGTGTTGTGGGATATCGGCGCGTTCTTTTCCAAGCTGGCGGTGGTCACCTTTGGCGGTGCCTATGCGGTGCTGGCCTATATGGCGCAGCAATCGGTCGCGCATTTCGGCTGGCTGAGCGCGGGCGAGATGGCCGATGGGTTGGGACTGGCGGAAACCACGCCGGGGCCGCTGATCATGGTCACGCAGTTCACCGGTTTTCTTGCCGCCTGGCGCGATCCAGGAGTTCTGTCGCCACTCACCGCCGGATTGCTGGGCGCGGGCCTCACCACCTGGGTCACTTTCGCGCCGTGTTTCCTGTGGATCTTCGCCTGCGCACCGTGGATGGAACGGCTGGAGCGGATCCCGGCGCTGCAATCGGCACTGGCCGCGATTACCGCCGCCGTGGTCGGGGTGATCGCCAATCTGGCGCTGTGGTTCGCACTGCATGTGCTGTTCGCCCGGCCCGAGGCGGGGCCGAACGGCCTGCCTGATCTGGCCAGTCTTGATTGGCGCGCTGCGCTGATCGGGGTGGCAGCGGGGTTGCTGCTGTTCCGGTTCAAACAGGGCGTGCCGATCGTGCTGGCAGCGTCAGCCTTGCTCGGCCTCGGCCTCGCGCAGCTCTGAAACCAGCCACCCGACCAGCCACACCCGAACCGCTCCGGCAAGACCCGGCGGGGTTGGTGCAGCGATCCGCTCCAGATCGATCCGGGCGACCAGCGCGTTGATCGGCAAGCCTTGCGCAGCGGCTGCCTGTTTGAGCAATTCCCAGAACAGCGGCTCGAGGCTGATCGAGGTCTTGTGCCCGGCGATCTCGACCGAGCGTTTGACCGGGGGGTGATAGGGTGTGGTCACTTCCGCTTGATAGCCGGGGAAAGTGGCTGCGGCAAAGCCGCATCCGTGACGTCAGACCGGATTGGCGGTTTACCCGCCAACCGGCTGGCCGAGCCGATAGCTGCCGCCAATGGCGGCACTGGCACCTAACTTGCCGTTCGCTGCACGAACGCCTTCGTTACGTAACTGCCATCGTCAATACATATGCTGTCCGCCATTGATCGACAAGGTCGAACCGGTCACAAACCCGCCCTCGTCCGAGGCAAAGAACGCTACCCCGCGCGCGATCTCGCTGGCTTGGCCCAGACGGCCGACCGGGATCTTGGCGACGATCTTTTCCAGCACCGCAGGCGGCACGGCGGCGACCATATCGGTATCGATATAGCCGGGCGCGATGGCATTGACGGTAACGCCGAATTTAGCGCCTTCCTGCGCCAGCGCCTTGGTAAAGCCGTGGATGCCCGATTTGGCGGCGGCATAATTGACCTGGCCATATTGGCCCGCCTGCCCGTTGATCGAGCCGATGTTGACGATCCGGCCCCAGCTGCGTGTCCGCATGCCGGAAAAGGTCGCCTTGGCCATGTTGAAGCAGCCGCCAAGGTTGATTCGCATCACCTCGTTCCAATCATCGAAGCTCATCTTGTGGAGCGTGCCATCGCGGGTGATGCCGGCATTGTTGACGACAATATCAATCTCGCCGTGATTGGCGGCAACCTGCGCGCAGCCCGCCAGACACGCCTCGTGATCGCCCACATCCCAGCGGTAGGCGGGAATCCCGGTGGCAGCGGTAAAGGCCTGCGCCTTGGCATCATCGCC
>JAYVKX010000110.1:0-6520 GCA_043768005.1 Novosphingobium sp.
AAATTCTCGGCAGCTGGCCGCATCCCCGGTGGCTTCTTCAAGCGTGAACGCGGCGCGACCGAAAAAGAGACGCTGACCTCGCGTCTGATCGATCGCCCGGTTCGCCCGCTGTTCCCCGAAGGTTTCTACAACGAAATCAACGTAATCTGCCAGGTTCTCTCGTATGATGGCGAGACTGAGCCTGATGTCGTGGCAATGATCGCGGCGTCTGCTGCGCTGACCATTTCGGGGCTTCCATTCATGGGCCCGATCGCTGCCGCCCGCGTTGGCTATGTTGATGGCGAATATACCCTCAACCCCAGCCAGCCCACTGCGGCTGCTGGCGCGCTCGATCTGGTCGTGGCCGCCACCGGCAATGCCGTCATGATGGTCGAATCACAGGCGCGTGAACTTTCCGAAGAAGTGATGCTCGGCGGCGTGATCTTCGCGCATGAAGAGATCAAGAAGGTCGTCAATGCGATCATCGATCTGGCTGAAAAGGCTGCCAAGGAACCGTGGAAGATCGATCTGTCGGACAATACCGCCGACATGAAGAAAAAGCTCAAGGATCTGATCGGCAAGGATATTGCCGCAGCCTATAAGCTGACCGACAAATCGGCACGGTCCAATGCGCTGAACGAAGCCCGGGCCACGGGCAAGGCTGCCTTCGCCGCTGAAGGCGGGCAGACCCAGATGGTCGCCGGCAAGCTGGTCAAGAAGCTGGAAGCCGAAATCGTGCGCGGTGCCATCCTCAAGGACGGCCAGCGGATCGATGGGCGTACCACCACCCAGGTTCGTCCGATCGAAGCGATGGTTGGCTTCCTGCCCCGTACCCATGGTTCGGCGCTGTTCACCCGCGGTGAAACGCAGTCGATCTGCACCACCACGCTGGGCACCCGCGATAGCGAGCAGATGATCGATGGGCTGGAAGGCCTGACGTATTCGAACTTCATGCTGCACTATAACTTCCCGCCCTATTCGGTTGGTGAAGTCGGGCGGTTTGGCGCTCCCAGTCGGCGTGACATCGGTCATGGCAAGCTGGCCTGGCGCGCGCTGCAAGCGGTGCTGCCCAGCAAGGAAGAGTTCCCTTACACGATTCGCGTATTGTCTGACATTACCGAGTCCAACGACTCGTCGTCGATGGCCACGATCTGCGGCGGCAGCCTTTCGATGATGGATGCGGGCGTTCCGCTGGCGCGTCCGGTTTCGGGTATCGCCATGGGCCTGATCCTTGAAGGCAAGGATTTCACCGTCTTGTCCGACATTCTGGGTGACGAAGATCACCTGGGCGACATGGACTTCAAGGTAGCCGGGACGTCTGAAGGCATCACCACGATGCAGATGGACATCAAGGTTGCCGGGATCACGCGGGAAATCTTCGAGGCTGCGCTGCATCAGGCCAAGGATGGCCGCGCGCATATCCTGGGCGAAATGACCAAGGCGCTGGGCACTGCCCGCACCGAGCTTTCCGCTCACGCCCCGCGTATCGAGACGCTGCAGATCGACAAGTCGAAGATCCGTGAAGTCATCGGTACCGGCGGCAAGGTAATCCGCGAGATCGTTGCTGAAACCGGCGCCAAGGTCGATATCGATGATGAAGGCTTGATCAAGATCAGCTCGTCTGATCCGGCCCAGATCGAAGCCGCCAAGGCCTGGATCCTCGGCATCGTTGAAGAAGCCGAAGTCGGCAAGGTCTATGACGGCAAGGTTGTCACCATCGTCGATTTCGGCGCATTCGTGAACTTCATGGGCGGCAAGGACGGGCTGGTGCACGTCTCTGAAATGCGCAACGAGCGCGTTGAAAAGCCAACCGATGTGGTGACTGAAGGTCAGGCCGTGAAGGTTAAGGTGCTTGAAATCGATCCGCGCGGCAAGGTTCGCCTGTCGATGCGGGTCGTCGATCAGGAAACCGGTGAAGCGCTGGAAGACACCCGTCCGCCGCGCGAAGCACGCGAACCGCGTGGTGATCGCCCAGGCGGTGATCGTGGTGATCGTCGTCCGCGCAGCAACGACCGTGGTCCGCGCCGCGATGGTGGCGGCGATCGCGGCCCGCGCCGTGACGGTGGCGGTGACCGTGGTCCGCGCCCAGAGCGTTCAGAAGGCGGAAACGCTGACCATATGCCGGCGTTCCTCAAGTCTGACGACTGAGTTTTCGCTCTTTAGAAAAAACCGGGGGGCTGCGAGCAATCGCGGCCCCTTTGTTATGCGGCCGCGCTGATGACATCTCTCGGATCGGCTATACAGATCCGGTTCCGCCCCTCCTGCTTGGCGCGGTACAATGCGGTGTCGGCAGCCTTCAGCGCAGCCCGGTGGTCCGGAAAGGCGAACACATCGGCAATTCCGCCTGAAAACATCATCTGGCCGAACGGCAGATCATTGGCGCGATTGACCAGCCGCCGCTCGGCCATTTCCTGACGCAGCCGGTCAAGGCTGGCCACCGCATCGGCCAGCGGTACATCCCTGAACAATAAGACAAACTCCTCACGGCTGTGGCGAGCAACGTGGCAGTGGTCGTTCGAAATCCGGGCCAGGCTTTGGGCTACCAGCTTGATCACCGGGTCGCCGGCATCATGTCCGTGGGTATCGTTGATCAGCTTGAAATGGTCGATATCGCAAAAGGCCACGGCAAGAGTCTGGGCATTGGCGCGGGCTTCGCGGTATTCCTGTTCGAAGCAGGCTTCGAAAGCGCGGCGGTTGGGCAGGCCGGTCAGGTGATCCTCCTCGGCACTGCGCCGCGCCTCATCCAGCCGGTGAGGCAGATTGCGCGTTTGGGCGTCGCTGCGAACCATCTGCTTTTCGATCATCCGGGTGCGTTTCAACATGACTTTGGCGATGGCGGCGAGTTCGGAGATCACCACGCCCGCCTTGCTTACCTGCTCCAGCTCGTCGACGTGGGCTTCGAGCGCAGAACTATATTCACTGGTAGCAGTGCGGACCTCCTTGCTGGTCTTGCCAAAGTCATCGATGCTGGATTCAAGCCGCTCCATCAACTTGACCATTACCGCAACCTCGTCTTCGCGTTCGGGCTGGGCGAGCACTTCGTCCAGCCATTCGACCGTCACCGGATTGCGGACCTGAATCTGGCGGTCGATCAACTGGGTGATCCGGGGATCGGTGCCGTTGAGGTAGCCATGGGCAATCGCCAGCGTGCTGCTGGTTATCTCAAGCCCATGACAGTTCAGGAAACGGTCGAGTTCCTCCAGCTGCCGGATCCGCAGCGAATTGCGGCGGTCCGGCGTGGTGGGGGACGGGGTATCACCTCCCTCTGGTTCAACGCCTCCCGCTTGGCGGCCAAAGCCAAGCCAACGCCAGAATCCGCCCTTCTGGCGCGCGAATGAGTGATCGTATTCGGTCATATTGTGGTTAACGGCGGCTTGCCGGTGATTTTAAGGGGCGGGGAAGGCCGATTGTTCGCTGCCAGCGCTTTCGTCGCCTACGCCAGTATATCGGCGATTCGTTAGCTGCCGGTCGTGATGCGCCGCTCTGCCAGCTCAAGCCCACCCGATTCTCCATATCGCTGACCACCGGTTCCAGTTACGGGTCCGGGCAGGAAGATAACCACTGGCTTACGCAGGGGTGGTGCCATGCTTGGTGCTTTGCTGTTTGGCTGAACGGCGAGCAGCAAAGCGCCGCTTCCATCTTTTGGGCGAGGCGACCATGATGGCCAACTCTCCGGGATGGGATTGTTCGCGATGAAGATTGCACTGCCGTTTGTTGCTGCGCTGGCTCTCATACTCTCGCCTGCAAATGCACAAACCGCGCGGCCGATGTTGGACTATGCATCAGCGGCGAAAATTCGCGATAGCTGTCTGGTTTGGGCCTCCGCACACAAGATCAAGGTTGCCATTGCCATTTTTGATTCTGGCGGAAATTTGATTGCCTTCGCCCACATGGACGGCGCGCCAAGCGCAGTGGCCGCAATCGCGCAATGGAAAGGCAAATCTGCCGCCATGATGCAAGAGTCCAGCGCCGAGACCGCCAAGTGGGGTGGCAGCGCGCCCAACATCGCCAATTGGGGCGGCGGAATTCCAATCCTGACGGCAGAAGGCGCTGCGCTGGGCGGGGTGGGCACGTCCGGCGGCGAGGTGCCCGAGGATATTGCTTGCGGCGCGGCAGGTATAACGTCTGCCGGTCTTAAGACAAAATCACCCTAGCTGGGCAAGCTGCGCGCTTGCCACTGCGCTTTACAGTCAGATGACCGTCCGAAACCCCGCCTCAACGAACCCTTGGCCCGCCGAACGGCAGGGGCGGAGGGGGACGGCGCGCACCGCGAGGCAGCTGCGCCTGATAGGCCCGGCCGCAATGCTCGACGCAATAGGGGAACCCGGGGTTCACTTTTTCGCCGCAGAAGTGGAAATCAGCCTCGCCCGGATGGCCCATCGGCCAGCGGCAGATCCGCTCATTGAGTTCGAGCAGGCTGGTCTTGCCCGCAATCTCTGCGCTGGGTTTGGCAGGCACCAGGCGGCGCGGCGGGGCGGGCGGGATCGGGGCCTGCTGATCGCCCGGGCCTTGGCGCAGAAAGCCGCCAGGACCGACCGAGACGATCCGTGGCTGCGGTTTAGCAGGTGCGGGGGCAGGGGCATCGCCATCGGCTTGAGTCGCAGCTGAAACTGGCGCTGCGGTGCGCTGGGCTGGCGCCGCCACGGCTCGCGGGGCTGCAGCAGCGCGCGGAGCAGCCTCGGCAGATTTGGGCGGCCGGGCCGGTGCAGCAGGCGCCGCACCGTCCGATTTCTCATTGGCTTTCACCGGGGAAGGGCGGGCCTTCAACCCCAGGCGATGCGCCTTGCCGATCACGGCATTGCGGCTGACCCCGCCAAGCTCCTCGGCGATCTGGCTGGCGGTTGACCCGCCCTCCCACATCTTGGTCAGCTTTTCGATCCGTTCGTCGGTCCAGCTCATGCCTAATCCACTTTCATCGAGCCCGGTAACGAGCCTTGCGCTTGCCATAGGGCCGGGCTGCCGATAGTCGCCACCCCATGGCCAATCAACCCACAACACCCCTGCCAGCAACTGCGAGCCCAGCACCCGCAACAGGCAGGGGACATCGCGATTTTCCGGCCCAAGGCGTACCCGTGATCCACCGGATCAACCGGCTCGGGCTGTGGACGCTCTATATGAAGGAAGTCCGCCGGTTTTTCAAGGTCCAGACCCAGACGATTTGGGCCCCGGCGATTACCACATTGCTGTTTCTGGTAATTTTCACCGTTGCGATGGGTCGCGGCGGGCGGATCGTGCTCGGCGTGAATTTCGCCACCTTCGTCGCGCCGGGCTTAATCGTGATGGGGATGATGCAAAATGCCTTCGCAAATTCAAGCTTCAGCTTTCTGGCCGGTAAGATCCAGGGCACCATTATCGACTATCTGATGCCGCCATTGTCTGAGGCCGAATTGATGGTGGCGCTGATCGGCGCGGCGGTAACCCGCGCGATCCTGGTCGGCCTTGCGGTGACAGGAGCAATGCTGCTGTGGCCTGGAGTACATCTGACCTTGGCCCACCCCTGGGCAATTGTCTGGTTCGGACTGATGGGCGCGGTGTTGCTGGCGCTGGTTGGCCTGTTGACCTCATTGTGGGCCGAAAAATTCGATCATAACGCGGCGGTGACCAATTTTGTCATCGCGCCGCTGTCGCTGCTCTCAGGCACTTTTTATGTGATCGACAATCTTGCTCCAGCTTTCCAGACGATCAGCCGGTTCAATCCATTCTTCTATGTGATTTCGGGCTTCCGCTTTGGCTTTCTGGGCCAGAGTGACATTGGCAGTACCAATGGCGCGGTGCTCAACGGTGCGATCGGGCTGGGCGCGCTCAATTTGGTGATCGGCGTGTTGCTGTACCGGCTGCTGCGCTCTGGGTGGAAATTGAAAAGCTGAGCGGCGTGTTCGGAAACAACCGCCGCATTAATGCGTCATTGAACGCCGCAGGCGATAGCGCCCCTCGGCAAATTTCTCAAACAGCTGCTCGATCGAGGGATGCTCGATCGGGCCGCTTTCGCCATCGGACAGCAGGTTTTGCTGGCTGACATAGGCGACATAGCTCTGTTCACCATTCTCGGCGAGGAGGTGATAGAACGGCTGCTCACGATCGGGCCGGACTTCCTTGGGGATCGATTCGTACCATTCCTCGCTATTGGCGAAGACCGGATCGATATCGAACACCACTCCACGAAAATCGAACAGCCGGTGGCGTACGATGTCACCAATCCCGAAGCGTGCCTTGGTTTCGCGCGGCACCTCGATCCGTTTCCCAGCCTGGGGAGAATAGAAAGAAGCACGGTCCATAGCTGCGAATATAGGTTTTGTGCAGCTGCGAAACAAGCAGGCCGTGCCCAGCGTCCCCCGATTTCGGGGGCGCGCGCGCAGATTTGCCAAGAGAAGGGCTTGGCAAGCTGCCGGTCATCCGCTAACCGCCGCGCTTCGTCGACCGGGCAATGTCTTACAGCATCCCGATGCGCTTCACGGAGAGGTGGCAGAGTGGTCGAATGCACCGCACTCGAAATGCGGCATACCCGCGAGGGTATCCAGGGTTCGAATCCCTGCCTCTCCGC
>JAYVKX010000111.1:0-6432 GCA_043768005.1 Novosphingobium sp.
CGCAGAAAAAACGCGGTCGCGCGTTCAACATCGCGCCAGTCCATCGTCAGCCAGCGGCCCCACCGTTCAACCAGCGGCTTCAGACGCAAATAACCGAAACGATCACCGACGAGGAACCAAGCGTAATTGCCGATGGTCGAGCCGATGGTGCCTGCCGCCAGCAACGGCCAGAAGCTCATCGTGCCGCGCGCTACCGCGATCCCGCCTACCCCCATGATTACCTCGCTGGGGATCGGTGGAAAGATGTTTTCGACGATCATCAGCGCCGCGATGCCCCAATAGCCGCCCTGCTCGATCAGCCGGATAATCCAGTGGTCCATGATCGATCAGAACGCCGCGAGGCGCCGGTCAATCGCATCCCAGATCAGCGCGGGCGTATCGGTACCGTTGAATTTGTCGATCGAGAGGATGCCGGTTGGAGAGGTCACGTTGATTTCGGTGAGATATTTCCCGCCGATCACATCGATCCCGACAAACACGAGACCCCGGCGTTTAAGTTCTGGCCCAAGGACAGCGCATATCTCCTCTTCGGTGGAAGTCAGCGTCGTCGCTTCGGCATAACCGCCAACCGCCAGGTTGGAACGGAACTCGCCCTCACCCGGCTTGCGATTGATCGCACCGGCAAACTCGCCGTCCACCAGCACGATCCGCTTGTCGCCATCGGCGACCGAGGGGAGGAACTGCTGGACCATGAACGGCTCGGGCCAGACTTGCCCGAACAGCTCGACCAGCGCGCCAAGGTTGCTGCCATCGGCAGGCACCCGGAACACCGCTTTGCCACCATTGCCGTGGAGCGGCTTGACCACGATATCGCTGCCATAACGCTGCTGGAAGTTGCGGACGTCTTCGATCTGGCGTGCGACCATCGTCGGCGGCATGAACCGCGCGTAATCGAGCACGAGCACTTTTTCGGGCGCATTGCGCACGCTGGCGGGATCGTTGACGACCAGGGTGGTGCCGTCTAGCCGCTCGAGGATGTGTGTGGCGCTGATATAGCCCAGGTCAAACGGCGGATCCTGCCGCATCAGCACAACGTCGATATCCTTGACGAGGTCGATCTTCTCCAGCGACCCCTTGGTGAAATGATCGCCAACTACCCGCTGGACGGTAACAGCTGAGGCCCAAGCGGTAATCCGCCCCTCATCCCATGCCAGTGTCCGGACATCATAATGCCAAATCTTATGCCCCCTGCTCTGCGCGGCAAGCATCAGCGCAAAGCTGGAATCTCCAGCGATATTGATGGTTTCCAGCGGGTCCATCTGGACGGCGACGCGAAGGGTCATAGGTTTTCCAAGTTCCAGTCAGTGCGGCCGATCAAGGCTGCCAGGCGTTGACGATGTGGCGCGGCCAGCGCCCTGGCGCAAGGAGCAGAACATCGATCCGTTGGATATTGCCTGCCGGAACGAAGCGCGCGGCCACCGCTTCTGCGGCTGCCGCCACCCGGCGCAGGCGGTATTCGTCAATCGCCTGATCCAGATCTTCGGCCCGCCTGCGCCATTTCACCTCGACAAATGCAATGGTCCGCCCGCGCCGGGCAATCAGATCAATCTCGCCGCGCGGCGTCTTGACCCGCCGGGCAAGGATCCGCCAGCCCATGAGCCGCAGATACCACGCCGCCAGCACCTCGCCCCGACGGCCCTGTTCCTCGCGGCGTTGACGGTCTTTCACTTCAGCTCCATCGCCCGCGCATACAGCTGCTTACGATCAAGCCCGGTGCGCTTGGCGACAGCCGATGCCGCTTGCGAAGTTTTACCGATCGCAAGTTCAGCCAGCAGCAGCGCATCGATATCATGGGTCTCAGGCGGCGCTGCCAGCGGCGGGCCGATCAGCAACACGATTTCTCCGCGTGGCGGATTGGCGGCATAATGCGCGGCAAGTTCCTGCGGGGTGCCGCTGCGGCATTCCTCAAATTTCTTGGTAAGCTCTCGCCCCACGGCCACTTCCCGGCCAGGCAACGCATCTGCGACCGCAGCCAGCGTATCAGCCAGGCGCGGCGCTGTATCGTAAAAGGCCAATGTAGCCGGGACCGCGGCCAGTTCGGCCAGCATATCTCGCCGAGCCTTGTCCTTGCCTGGCAGAAAACCGGCGAACAGGAATCGATCGCTGGGCAGGCCTGAAAGCGTCAGCGCCACGATCACCGCGCTTGGCCCAGGCAGGCTGGTCACTGCGATCCCGGCATCCCGCGCCAGCCGGACCAGCCGATAACCCGGATCGGAAATCAGCGGCGTTCCCGCATCGCTGACCAGCGCGATCGCAGATTCGGCTGCCAGGGCCAGAATGAAGTCACGCGTTTCATCGCTGGCATGATCATCATAACGGATCATCCGCTTTTTCAGGCCGAGATGGTGGAGCAGCTTGCCCGTTACCCGCGTATCTTCACAGGCCACCGCAGCCACGGCGCGGAGCACCTCAACTGCGCGCAAGGTGATATCGCCGAGATTGCCAATCGGTGTTGCGACAATGTAGACTCCTGAAGATAGCGGCGTTTCCATGAACAGCCTCATGGACCAGCCACAAGGGGAGCGGCAAGTGATGTTCGAGATGCGCTTGAATCGGCGCAGCATAATCATGCTGGGTACGATGGCTCTGCTGGCGGGCTGCAAAGTCATTCCAAAGGGCGTTCCTGAAACCCCGCCGCCTAGCGAACAGCCAAGCGAAAACCTGCCTAAAGACGCCCAGCGCCACCGGGTGGCGCTGCTGGTGCCGATGACCGGTCCGAACGCTGCTGTAGGCCAGTCGATCGCCAATGCGACGACGATGGCGCTGCTCGATACCAATGCTACGAACTTGCGCATCACAACCTATGACACTGCTGGTGGCCCCGCCGCAGCCGCAGCCAAGGCGGTGTCAGATGGCAACAAGCTGATCCTCGGCCCGGTTCAGGCCGATGATGTGGCTCCGATTGCAGCGATTGCCCGCGCTGCCAAAGTGCCGTTGATCGCCTATGTCGCCGATAGCGCAGTGGCGGCGCGCGATGTGTTCATTTTGGGTACGCTGCCTGCCAATTCGATCCGCAGAACCGTAAGCTATGCCTGGGATAAGGGCGCGCGCCGTTATGCTGTTCTTGCCCCCAGTGGTGACTATGGCCAGCGTGCCAGCGCCGCTTTTGCCGGCGCCGTTCGCGCCAGTGGCGGGACGCTGGTGGCAAGCGAAAGCTATGAACGCTCCAATACCTCGATCGTCAGTGCCGCGCGCCGGATCCGCGCCAAAGGCGGGATCGATGCGGTGCTGATCGCCGATGGCAGCCGCTTTGCCGCCCAAGGCGCCGCCCAGCTTAAACCCTCAGGAGCTGCCGTGCCGCGGCTGCTCGGCACCGAATTATGGAGCGGCGAAAGCGTTATCGCCAGCAGCCCGGCTTTGCGCGGATCATGGTTCTCTGCTGTGTCCGACACCCGCTTTCGCCAGTTTGCGGATAGCTACAAGACCCGCTTTGGGGCGACGCCCTACCGGATTTCGACGCTTGGTTATGACAGCGTGTTGCTGGCCATCCGGGTGGCGCGGGATTGGAAGCCGGGGACGGCCTTCCCTACCGGCAAGCTGGCAGATCGGGGCGGGTTCCTTGGCCTAGATGGCCCGTTTCGGTTTGACGCGGGCGGGGTTGCCGAACGCGCCCTGGAAGTGCGTGAGGCCCGGGCCGGTGCGGTCACGGTGGTCAGTGCTGCCCCTGCGCGCTTCGCAGACTGACGATAACCCCCCGCCCCCGCTTGCGCGGCTGACTCCGCCGCTCCTATAGCGCCGTTATGGTTGATGATCTGTTCGATAAACTCCCGCTGAGCACCGGTGAAAGCTATGATGGCAGCGCGATCGAGGTGCTGGAAGGGCTTGAACCCGTCCGCCGTCGCCCCGGCATGTATATCGGCGGCATCGATGAGCGTGCATTACATCATCTAGCCGCCGAAGTGCTCGACAATGCGATGGACGAGGCCGTGGCGGGCCATGCCAACCGGATCGAGGTTACGCTGGAAGAAGGCAACCGCCTGACCATCAGCGACAATGGCCGCGGCATTCCGGTGGATGAGCATCCCAAATATCCCGGTAAGTCGGCTTTGGAAGTTATCCTCACCACGCTGCACTCTGGCGGCAAGTTCTCTGGCAAGGCCTATGCCACCAGCGGCGGTTTGCACGGGGTTGGGGTCAGTGTCGTCAATGCGCTGTCCAGCCTGACCCGCATCGAAGTAGCGCGTAACAAAGAGCTTTATGCTCAGGAATTCGCGCGTGGCCACGCCACCGGCCCGCTGAAACGGCTGGGCAGCACCCCCAACCGGCGCGGCACCACCGTCACCTTCATCCCAGATACCGAAATCTTTGGTGAGGATGCAAAGTTCAAGCCCGCCCGGCTGTTCAAACTCGCCCGGTCCAAGGCTTATCTATTTGCGGGGGTTGAGATTCGCTGGAAATGCGCCGCCAGTCTGGTCAGCGACGATGCTCCTGCCGAAGCGGTGTTCCAGTTTCCCGGCGGGCTTGCCGATCACCTCACCGAACAGGTGGGGGACCGCGAATGCGTCACCACGAAGTTCTTTGCAGGGTCGCAGGACTTTCCTGACGGTCCAAATGGTGAAAAATGGGGCCGCGCCGAATGGGCGATTGCATGGCCGCTGTGGTCAGACGGAGCGTATAGCTGGTATTGCAACACCATCCCGACCCCCGATGGCGGCACCCATGAACAGGGCATCCGCGCCGCGCTGGTCAAGGGCATTCGCGCATTTGCCGATCTGGTCGGGCAGAAGAAGGCCAAGGATGTTGCGCCCGAAGATATTGTCACAGGCAGTGAGATCATGCTCTCGATCTTCATCCGCGATCCCCAGTTCCAGAGCCAGACCAAGGATCGGCTGACCAGCCCCGAGGCCGCCCGCATGGTCGAAAATGCGGTGCGCGATCACTTCGATCATTTCCTCTCGGATAATATGGAGCGCGGCAAGGCGCTGCTTTCCCATGTTATGGAACGGATGGACGAGCGCCTGCGCCGCAAGGCTGAGCGTGAGGTAAAGCGCAAGACCGCCACCAATTCCCGCAAGCTGCGCCTGCCAGGCAAGCTGACCGATTGTTCGGGCGAAGGCAGCGGTGAAACAGAGCTGTTCATCGTCGAGGGCGATAGCGCCGGTGGCAGCGCCAAACAGGCACGGGACCGCAAGACCCAGGCGATCCTGCCAATCCGCGGCAAAATCCTCAATGTCGCCTCCGCCACCATGGACAAGATCCGCGCCAATAGTGAAATCGCTGATCTGGCGCTCGCCATGGGATGCGGGATGCGCAAAGACTGCAACCCGGATAATCTGCGCTACGACCGGATCATCATCATGACCGACGCCGATGTGGACGGCGCACATATCGCCACGCTGCTGATGACCTTCTTCTTTCAGGAAATGCCCGAAGTGGTCCGCCGCGGGCATCTATATCTTGCCCAGCCGCCGCTCTACCGGCTGACTTGCGGTAAAGAAAACGCCTATGCCAAGGATGAGGCCCACCGGATTGAGCTGGAAACAACCCGTTTCAAGGGCAAAAAGGTTGAAGTCGGCCGCTTCAAGGGCCTGGGTGAAATGAACCCCGGACAATTGCGCGAAACCACCATGTCCCCCGCCACCCGCGGATTACTGAGGATCACCCTGCCGCCTGAATACGAAGGCCGCGCGGCGGTCAAGGATCTGGTCGATCGGCTGATGGGCCGTGACCCTGCGCAACGGTTCATGTTCATCCAGAACCGCGCAGGCGAGCTAGATCCGGGGATGATCGATGCTTGATCCTTCGGAGTATTAGGCTCGATGAAATCGGGCTTGCCACGATTAGTCGCGCAACCTATCGCTTAACCGAACGATTAAACGACAGGATATCTGTGCAATGGCTACTCCGACCCAGCGTTTTGAAGGCACCAGCGATTACGTCGCTACCGATGATCTGAAAGTAGCAGTCAACGCGGCGGTGCTGCTCCGGCGTCCTTTGCTGGTCAAGGGCGAGCCTGGGACCGGCAAGACTGTGCTGGCTCATGAGATCGCCAAGGCGATGGGCGCACCGCTGATTGAGTGGAACGTGAAATCCACCACCAAGGCGCAGCAGGGGCTGTATGAATATGACGCAGTTGCCCGGCTGCGCGATGGCCAGCTGGGAGATGAGCGGGTCCACGATATTTCGAACTACATCAGGCGCGGCAAGCTGTGGGAAGCCTTCACCGCACCCGAACTGCCCGTGCTGCTGATCGACGAGATAGACAAGGCCGACATCGAGTTTCCCAACGATCTGCTCCAGGAGCTCGACCGGATGAGCTTTGACGTTTACGAAACGCGCGAGCGAGTTGAGGCCAAAGAACGCCCGATCGTGATCATCACTTCGAACAACGAAAAAGAGCTGCCCGACGCCTTCCTGCGCCGCTGCTTCTTCCACTATATCAAGTTCCCCGACCGTGAGACGATGCAGGCGATCATCGACGTCCACTTCCCC
>JAYVKX010000112.1:0-2878 GCA_043768005.1 Novosphingobium sp.
CCCCATGTCGATCTCCGACAGCAGCAGTTCGGCGACGGGGGTGAGGCGGCTTTCCGTGTAGCGCATCGCGGCCGCGCCGTCGCCATCGCGCGACCCGAAGTTGCCCTGGCCGTCGATCAGCGGATAGCGCAGGGTGAAGCCCTGGGCCATGCGGACCATGGCGTCATAGACGGACTGGTCGCCGTGAGGATGGAGTTTGCCGATCACGTCGCCCACCACCCGGGCGGACTTCTTGAATGCGTCGGTCGGGTTCAATTTCAACTGCCGCATCGCCCACAGCAGGCGGCGGTGAACCGGCTTCAGCCCATCGCGCAAGTCTGGCAGCGACCGCGCGGTAATCGTCGACAGCGCATAGACGAGATAGCGCTCCGACAGCGCGCTATCGAACGGCGTGTCGACGATGGCATCAAACGGATCTGGATCGGTGGAGGTGGTCATTGCCTGGCCGCCCTAGCAGGCCGGGATTCACTGCGCCAAGGGCTAGCGTCGCTGCATATCGTGGCTGTCCCCGGGAATTAGCACCTCCAGCCCATCCAGCTCGGGTGAAAGCAGGATCTGGCACGACAGCCGGCTGGTCCGGGTGACGCCAGCGGCCAGATCGAGCATATCCTCTTCATCCTCGGACGCGGGAGGAAGCCGGTCAAACCATTCGCGCGGGATAATCACATGGCAGGTCGAACAGGCCATCTGCCCCTCGCAAGTGCCCTCTAGCGGCATGTCCGCCACTTGCGCTACTTCGAGCAGCCGCGCCCCAACCGCAGCTTCGGCATCGACCCGCTCACCCTTGGCGGTGATGAAATGGACGCGGACCAAATTTATGTTCCCTGATCTAACGCCGCCGCCTCGATCCGGCGGCAAGCCTCAGCCACCTCGTCCCTGGTGGTATAGCGTCCAAAGCCCAAGCGGATCGAGCCGCGCGCGCTGCGCGGATCCAGTCCGATTGCGCTCAGCACGTGACTCGGCAGGCCAGTGCCACTGCCGCAGGCGGAACCCGCTGAAAAGGCGATATCGCGCAGCTCGCTCATCAAGCGCGGCACATCAAGCCCGTCCAGCCGCAGGTTGAGATTGCCGGGCCAGCGCGCCGTCTCGCTGCCATTGGCCTGCCACCGCGCCAGCAGCCCGCGCGCTAGCGCCGCCAGCTCGCTCAGATGCTGGAAATCCGCTTCCATCCGCGCCTGGGCCAAAGCCGCCGCCGCCCCAAAACCGGCGCATAGCACGGGACTGAGCGTGCCAGAACGCAAGCCGCCCTCCTGTCCGCCGCCGCGGATCAGGGGCGCGACTTCCACCCCGTCCCGCACCCACAGCGCGCCGATGCCCTTGGGCCCGTAAAGTTTGTGTGCGGTGATCGCGATGAAATCTGCCTCCGCAGGCGCAGCGATCTTGCCCGCGCCTTGCACTGCATCGCACAGGAACAAGGCGCCTGCCGCATGGGCGCGGACGGCCAGCTGATCAACCGGCTGGATCGTCCCGATCTCATTATTGACCTGCATCACCGCGACCAATGCGGTTCCAGGGGCAAACGCCGCATCGGCATCGACCAGCCCGGCGGAGTTGACCGGCAGTTCCCATGTCGGCAGGCCGCTGGCCAAAGCGGAATTGATCACGGCTGAATGTTCGATCGTTGAATAAGCAATCCCGCCGCTTCGCACCGATCCGATCGCCTGATTGATCGCCTCGCTCGCTCCGCTGGTGAAGATCACTCGTCCGCCCAGTGGCAGCAGCGCGGCAATTTGATCGCGCGCCACCTCCACTGCAGCTGCGGCGGCGCGGCCAAGCGAATGCGCGCTGTGCGGGTTGGCAAATCCAGCGCTTTCGGGCCCGGCCAGCCATGGCAGCATGGCCTCGCGCGCCTCGGGGGCGAGCGGCGTAGTCGCCTGATTATCGAGGTAGATCATCCAGCAATCTCCTGCCAAGCGGTCAGAAATCGGTCAATCTCCGCCGCGGTGGTTTCGCGCCCGATGCTGACCCGGATCACCTCGCCCGCGCCGTCCACCCCCATCGCTTGAAGCACATGGCTGGCCCTGAGCGAGCCAGACGAACAGGCGCTTCCAGCTGAAACTGCGATATTCTGCGCATCGAAGCGGATGAGCTGGGCGGCAGAGGACACGCCGGGCATCAGGTAAGCACCGATGCTGGCGATCCGCTGGCTCGCCTCGGCAATGACCAGCCCGCCGCTGGCCATAATGCCCACTTCCAGCCGCGCTCGCAGCCGCGCCGCCCCGGCAAGCCAGCCCGCGCCTTCCTCCAGCGCGGCGGCCATGGCAAGCGCGCCAGGCAGATTCTCGGTCCCGCCGCGATAGCCGCGCTCTTGCCCGCCATCGGGACGCAGCAGCGCATAATCGCGGATCAGCAGCGCGCCGATCCCCACCGGGCCGCCGAATTTATGCGCGGAAATGGCAATCATATCGGCATCGGGCAGTGGAAGCTTGCCCGCACCTTGCGCGCAATCAGCCAGCAGCAACCCGCCCGCCCCGCGCACCGCTGCTGCCACTTCATCCAATGGTTGGACCACCCCGGTTTCATTGCCCACCTGTTGCACCGCGACCAGCCCGGCCACCGCCGCCTGTGCCGGATCGATCAGCCCGCCACTATCCACCGCCAGCCGCCCGGTCCCCGCCGCATAGCGCAGCACCGCCTCATGCTCGGCGGCAGAAACCGCAAGCAGCGGCTGCACGGAGCGGGTCAACGCCAGTGCCAAAGCCTCGCTCGCCCCCGCGGTGAAGATCACTTCCCCGGCCCAGCCCAGCACCGCCGCGATTCGCCCCCGGGCTTGCTCCAGAGCCGCCCGGGCAGCCCGGCCAGTACGATGCGGGCTGGAAGGATTGGCCCAGATCGCGAAGCCTTCAAGCATCGCCTCACGCGCGGACGGCAGCAGCGG
>JAYVKX010000113.1:0-2441 GCA_043768005.1 Novosphingobium sp.
CACGCAATGCAGCAATTTCGTCCTTCTGGGCGGCAGCATCTTTTTTGTCCTCGGTCCCGCCGGGCAGGAAGGCAGAGGCTGCGGCCTTGAACATCGCCAGATTTTGCTGGGCCAGCTTGGCCAGCGGATTGTTGCCCAGGCTGTCTTCAAAGGCCTGGCGCAGCTTTTGCTGGTTGGTGCGGAAATTATCCATCGAGGCCTCGAGGTAGTGCGGCACCAGACTTTGCATGGAGTTGCCATACATCGAGATCAGCTGGCGCAGGAAGTTCACCGGCAGCATCTGCTCTCCGGTGGTCGATTCCTCTTCCATGATGATCTGCGTCAGGATCTGATGGGTAATCTCGGTGCCGGTCTTGGCGTCGAGTACCTTGAAGTCCACACCGTCTCTTGTCATCTTGGCCAGATGATCCAGCGTGATGTAGCTTGACGACTGGGTGTTGTAGAGCCGCCGGTTGGCGTATTTCTTGATAATCACGGTATCACCCTTACCGCGTGTTTCGCTGCTGCTGCTCATCTGTTTAGCCTTAGGTATCATGCCGATTAGCGCCGCGTTAGCACTTGCAACAACTGCAACGCAACAACCGCTTTGCTGCGCAGCAATACGGCATCGCTAACGCCCAAACCTGCGGCCCAGCAGAGTGAGCAGTTCATATTGCGACAGACCGCTAACAGCGGCCGCCTGCGGCAAGGCATAATCAAGTGAAACCCAGTCCCCTTCACGCAAATCCGGCGCGGCGGACAGATCGATCACGGTCATATCCATCGATACTCGGCCCAGCACCGGCAATGGCCGCCCGCCCGCGTGCAGCATACCCTTGCCCGACCAGCAGCGCAGATAACCGTCGGCATAACCAATACTTACCACACCAACCCGCATCGGCGCTGCGGCAGTGAAGGTGGCGTTATAGCCCACGCTGTCTCCGGCTTGCAGGGTGCGGATCTGCATGATCGCAGCTTCAGGCAGTGCCACCTGACGCAGCTCGCCAGCCAGTTCTGCCCGGGGAACCCCGCCATAGAGCGACAGGCCGGGCCGGGTGAGATCACCATGAAAGGCTGCCCCCAGCGCGATCCCCGCGCTGTTGGCCAGACTGGAGCGGCGGTGCGGCACCTGAGCCTTGGCCTGCTCCCACCGCTGCCGCTGAAGCTCGTTCAGCGGCACATCCTCATCGGCCGAGGCAAGGTGAGACATCAGCACATCGATATCGAGCCGCGACAGCATTTCATCGCCCAGCGCCGCCATCGGCAGGCCCAGCCGATTGATCCCGCTATCGACCATCAGATCACACGTCCCTCCGCCCGCCGCCAGCCACAGCTGTGCCTGATGGAGTGAATTGATCACCGGTTTGACCCGCGTGGCCATGGCATAAGCCGCATCGGTCGCTACCAGCGGGCCATGCAGCACCGAGATGGATTGTGCAGGAACGCAGCCGAGCAGGTCTTCAACTTCAAGCCAGTGCGCAACAAAAAAATCGCGCGCGCCGGCTAGCCATAACTGCGGAACCACCACCCCAGCCCCCAGCCCATAGGCATCTGCCTTGACCGCAGCACCAGCCCGCGCCGAGCCCGACAGCCGGTCTAGCGCAGTCCAATTGGCTTTCAGGGCTTGCGCATCAAGCCGCAGACGCAGCGCAGCTGGCGGTGGCTCAGGCAGCATCGTCAGCAAAATCGCGCGGCGGCCCGTTGGGCAGACCCCACCAGGCCACGATCAGCGCCACCAAAACCACACCCCAAGTGTACCACAATCCGGAGAACGGATTCCCTGTCTTGGCGACTATCAAGCTGGCGATGAAGGGCAGGAACCCCCCGAAATATCCGGTGCCGATATGATAGGGGATCGACATCGAGCTGTAGCGCACCTTGGGCGGGAACATCTCGGCCAGCAGCGCCGCGACCGAGCCGTAAGTCGCCGCCGACAGTCCCATGAGGATCAGCAACCCGGCGATGATCGTCACTGTCTGGATCAATGTCGGTTTGACCTTGGCCGTGTTGAAGACCGTAATCGCGGCCCCCTCTTCGATCTGCTTCTTCCGCGCTTTGGTATCGTTCCAGTCTAACCCGCCGGTGGGGATTGCAATCCCGTAGCGCGCCAGTTCAAGAGTCGGCCCGCTGTGCAGTTCATAAGCAATACCCGCGCCAGCAAAATCACCCATCAGCTTGCCGCACTCGGTTTTCTGGATTTTCTCAAACGGGCTGTATGAACAATCCGGCCCGGTAATCTTCCATTCGCTTGCCGCACTGCCGCCGGTTTGCGTGGCCGAACCGATCAGCCAGAACGCCGGGAAAAGTAGCAGCAGGGTCAGGACATAGCCGATCACAATCGGCTTCTTGCGCCCGATCCGGTCTGAAAGATGGCCGAAGTAGACGTAGAACGACATACCGATCAGCGCGGCAATGCCAACTAAAATCTCGGCAATGGTATCCTCGATATGCATCGCCGATTT
>JAYVKX010000114.1:0-2739 GCA_043768005.1 Novosphingobium sp.
GGTGAAGGCAAGCGGTGAGAACAGCCGGCCTTCCTGGCCCTGCAAGGAGAAGATCGGGATGAACGAGAAGGTGATGATCAGCAGGCTGAGGAACAGCGCGGGGCCAACCTCGGCGGCGGCATCGGTGATGATCCGCCAGCGCGTGGGCTTATCCGGTTCGCTGTCCGGGTTGGCGTCATGCCAGCGCTCGAGATGCTTATGGGCGTTCTCGATCATCACCACCGCCGCATCGACCATCGCGCCGATGGCGATGGCGATGCCGCCCAAGGACAGGATATTGGCGTTCAGTCCCTGCGCACGCATGACGATGAAGGCGATGAGGATGCCCAGCGGAAGCGTGAGGATTGCGACCAGCGCCGAGCGGGCGTGCCACAGGAACAACGCGCAGACGAGTGCGACGATGATGAACTCTTCGATCAGCTTGCTGGTGAGATTTTCCACCGCGCGGTCGATCAGGCCGGAGCGGTCATAAGTCGTGACGACCTCGACACCGGACGGGAGGCTCTGCTTGAGTTCATCGAGCTTGGTCTTGACGTCCTCGATCACACGCCGCGCATTTTTGCCCTGCCGCATGACGATGACCCCGCCCGCAACCTCGCCCTCACCATTGAGCTCGGCAATGCCTCGCCGCATGTCAGGGCCGATCTGGACCGTCGCCACATCACCCAGCATCACCGGAATGCCGCTTGCCGCCGTGCGGATCGGCACGGTGCGGAAATCGTCGAGGGTCTTGAGGTAGCCGCTGGCCCGCACGGTATATTCGGCTTCGGCCATTTCCACCGTGGCACCGCCAGTTTCCTGATTGGCGCGTTTGATGGCATCGGCCACTTCGCTCGCCGTGATGCCATAGGCCGCCAGCTTCTGCGGATCGACCACGACCTGATATTGCCTGACCATGCCGCCGATGCTGGCGACCTCGGCCACACCGGGGACGGCCTTCAACTCGTAGCGCAGGAACCAGTCCTGGATCGAGCGCAACTGCGCCAGATCGTGCCGTCCAGTCTTGTCGACCAGTGCATATTCGTAGATCCAGCCCACGCCCGTCGCGTCTGGGCCGAGCGAGGCTTTTGCTCCTTCGGGCAGGCGGCTCTGCACCTGGCTCAGATATTCGAGCACGCGGCTGCGCGCCCAGTAGAGATCGGTGCCATCCTCGAACAGCACATAGACGAAGCTGTCGCCAACGAACGAATAGCCCCGCACCACCCGCGCGCCAGGCACCGCAAGCATCGTCGAGGTGATCGGATAGGTTACCTGGTTCTCGACAATCTGCGGAGCCTGCCCCGGATATGTCGTGCGGATGATCACCTGTACGTCGGAAAGATCTGGCAGCGCATCGACCGGGGTTGTCCTGACCGCAGCCACTCCGATGATTGTCAGCACCAGCGCTGCCGCCAGCACCAGCCCGCGCGCCACGACCGAGGCGCGAATGATCCTGGCGATCACTTCACGGCCCCCAGCTTGCGGGCTTCTATACCGGTCAGACTTGCTTCGGAATCGAGCAGGAACTGGCCCGAGGCAACAACCTTTTCGCCAGCGCCAAGACCTGCGAGCACCGCAGTCTTGCCGCCGCCTTCACGCCCCGTGCGGATTTCCGCCGGACGATAGCGGCCTGCGCCGCTTGCGAGCATGACGATGGTGCGCGTGCCGGTACGGATCACGGCTTCACTCGGGATGAGCAGCGCAGGTCTGGCATCGCCGCCTAGCGCAACGCTGGCGAACATGCCGGGGCGAAGGTGCCCGCCCTGATTGGCAAGCTCGATCCTGACAGTGAGCGTGCGGCTGTCGGCCTGAGCCATCGGCAGGACCGCGATGACCCGCCCGCCGAAACTCTCGCCAGGAAAGGCGGCGAGGGTCGCCACGGCAGTCTGGCCGAGTCTCACCGCGCCTGCCTGCGCTTCGGGCACGGCAGCATTGAGCCAGACGGTGCCGATGCCGGTCATTTGTGCCAGCGTCTGGCCCTGTGCCAGCGTCACCCCTTGCCGCGCATCGAGCGACTGGATCACGCCCGCGATGGGCGAGGTGATCGTCACCGTACCATTGGTCCTGCCCGTACGCTCGACCTGCGAGATCAGTCCATCGGACATGCCCAGCAACCGCAGCCGCTGCCGTGCACCGGCCGTGAGTTCAGGCCGGCCGAGCCGCTTGACCGCGAGAAATTCCGTCTGCGCCCCGCCCCATTCGGGCAATTGCACATCGGCGATGGGCGCGCCCGCGCCAATCACGTCCCCCGGCGCACGGCGATACACGCGTGAGACGAACCCGCCCGAGCGCGCCTGGACGATCGCCACGTCGCGCTGGTTGAATTCGATACTGCCGGTCACGGTCAGCGTAGCCGCAAGACTACCCATTTCTGCCGCGACCACCCGGACACCCAAATTCTGCATCGCCGCCGGATTGATGCTGACCCCCGGCGCAGCTGTTCCGTCGCCGCTCGCATCGGCATATTTGGGGATCGTTTTCATCCCCATCGACGACAATGAATCAGGATTGTCATAGTGCTCCAACGGCATCATCGGATCATAGTAATAAAGGATCTTGCGTCCTTCACCGCTCGCAGCTGTGCGAACCGAGCCACCGTCCCCGCGCTGGCCAAGCCAGTATCCGCCGCCGCCGGCAATCAGCACCGCCGCCAGTATTCCAGCGCGCCAGCGCGCCGCTTGTCTCGCGTCCATGCTCATGGCCGCACTCCCTCATTTGCAATTGGCCCATAGGTGAAATTGATCCGGATCGCGTCGCGCG
>JAYVKX010000115.1:0-2716 GCA_043768005.1 Novosphingobium sp.
TTGATCCGGGGGAAAATCCCCAATGAAGACGCCAATCCCGTCAACCGCTGGCTGACCCGCGCCTATCGCCCTGCGCTCGACCGGGTGCTCGAACGGCCCAAGCAGGCGCTGCTGATTGCCGCCTTGATCTTCGCCACGAGCCTGTGGCCGATGGTGCGGCTGGGCGGCGAGTTCATGCCGCAGATGAATGAGGGCGACTTGCTCTATATGCCCTCGGCACTCCCTGGAATTTCGGCTGCCAACGCATCGATGCTGCTCCAGCAGACCGACCGGCTGATCAAGACCGTGCCCGAAGTCGAGAGCGTGTTCGGCAAGGCTGGCCGCGCCGATACCGCGACAGATCCCGCTCCGCTCGAAATGTTCGAGACGACGATCAGGTTCAAGCCGCAAGACCAGTGGCGACCCGGCATGACGCAGGAAAAGCTGATCGAGGAACTGGATGCGCGGGTCAAAGTGCCCGGCCTCGCCAATTTCTGGATCCCGCCAATCCGCAATCGCATCGACATGCTGGCGACCGGGATCAAGAGCCCGGTCGGAATCAAGGTTGCGGGGTCGAACCTTGCAGAGATTGATCGCACCTCAAAGCGGATCGAGCAGGTGGTCAAGACCGTGCCGGGGGTCGCCTCGGCGCTGGCCGAGCGGCTGACCGGCGGGCGCTATATCGATGTCGATATCAATCGCGCTGCCGCCGCGCGTTTCGGCCTCAACGTCGCCGATGTTCAGGCGGTGGTCTCGGGCGCGATCGGCGGAGAGAACATCGGCCAGACGGTCGAGGGGCTGGCGCGGTATCCGATCAGCGTGCGCTACCCTCGCGAAATCCGCGACAGTCTCGATGACATCATCAATCTCCCGGTCCTTACGCCATCACGGCAGCAAATCACGCTGGGCACCGTTGCCGATGTGCGGATCAGTGACGGCCCGCCGATGCTCAGAAGCGAGAATGGCCGGCCAGTCACCTGGATTTATGTCGATGGGCGCGGCCGCGATCTCCAGACTCTGGTCGGGGACATCCAGAAAGCAATCTTGCGCGAGGTCAAACTCCCGCCCGGGATCAGCGTCTCCTACACCGGCCAGTTCGAGTTTCTCGTGCGCGCGACCGAACGGATGAAGATCGTCGTGCCAGTCACGCTCGTGATCATCTTCGCGCTACTCTACCTGACCTTCCGTCGCTGGGACGAGGCCTTGCTCATCATGGGTACGCTGCCCTTCGCGCTGACTGGCGGGCTGTGGCTGCTGTACCTGCTCGGCTACAACCAGTCGGTGGCCACTGCGGTCGGGTTCATCGCGCTCGCGGGCGTGGCCGCCGAGTTTGGTGTGGTGATGCTGATCTATCTCAAGCAGGCGCTCGACGCCCGCCAGGACGACGATGTCGCGGCGGCCGTGCGCGAAGGTGCGCTGCTGCGCGTCCGGCCCAAAGCGATGACGGTCGCAGTGATCCTAGCCGGGCTTTTCCCGATCCTTGTCGGCACAGGCACCGGTTCCGAGGTGATGAGCCGGATCGCTGCGCCCATGGTCGGCGGGATGCTGACTGCGCCGCTTCTGTCGATGCTGATCATTCCAGCCGCCTATCTGCTGATGCGCCGGAAGCGTGACTTGAATACTCAACCCGAAGGAGAAGTGAGATGAAGAAATCCCTGTTGATGGCCTCCAGCCTTGCGCTCGCCGTCGCGCTGGCAGGCTGCAACAAGCAGCCCGATGCTGCCAAGCCCGGGCAGGGCAGTAGTGCTGTTACTGGTAACATGTCCGAAATGGTCATGCCTGCGCAAATGAAGCACGGCAAAGGCGTCGGAACGGTGACAGCAATCGATCCTGCCAAGGGCACGGTCACGCTCGACCATGGTGACATTGCCGAACTGAAATGGCCTGCCATGGAAATGGGCTTCTCCGCCAAACCCGAAGTGCTTGCAGGCATCAAGCTTGGCGACAAGATCAATTTTGAGATCGATTGGGACGGAAAGACGGGAACAGTGACGCGGATGAACAACGCGGAAAACTGATCGACATCGTCAGTCAGGCGCGCGGGCCTGAGCGCGTTAACTGCCCCGTAGAAGGGCTAGCCAAGGGCTGGCAGCGGCTGAAGGGTGCAGGGCTGAGCTGGCCGAATGCCAAGTAGCGGCGGATCATGTTGGAAATCCAACATTGGACGATGTTGGACGGCTTTGCCGGAACCTGAGCTAAGCTCTTGAAAAATATGGTGCCGGCTAGAGGATTCGAACCCCTGGCCCCCTGATTACAAATCAGAAGTCAGAAGCCATTCTGAACTATCCTGAAATTCTCTGATACACCAAAAACCTCTGTAATCCGTGCTATTATCGTATATGCAGATGCACCGACATTCCCTGAGTTGGCCGCTTGGTGATTGTAGGGTGATTGTATGAATGCATCGGATCGGACAGATGGCGACGGGTTTTATCACAAAGCGGGCGGTTGACGTCTGCCAGCCGGGCGACCGGCAAGCACTTCTCTGGGATAGCGGGGACCGCGCAGTTAAGGGCTTTGGCCTGCTGGTCATGCCGTCTGGCGTGAAGTCCTACATTTTCCAGTATCGCATTGGCGGGCGCGCCGGACGGACTCGCCGCTACACCATTGGCAGGCATGGCAGCCCTTGGACGCCTGACAGCGCCAGAGAGCGGGCGAAGCAACTGGCGGCGCAAGTCAGGGTCGGTATCGATCCCATTGATGCCCAGCGGGGCGAAATAGCGGCCCGTGAGCACGA
>JAYVKX010000116.1:0-2739 GCA_043768005.1 Novosphingobium sp.
TCGACGCCCGTCCCGGCATTCCACTGCCAGTTGACCGCGTTGGAGCCGTAATCGGCATCGACCAGCGTGTCCCAGAACCATTCCTCGCCGCGCCGCCAATCGATCAGCAGGTGCTTGATGAGGAAGCCTGCCACGATCATCCGCACCCGGTTGTGCATCCAGCCGCTGTGCCACAGCTGGCGCATCCCGGCATCGACGATGGGATAGCCGGTGCGGCCCTGCTGCCAGGCGGCAAGATCAGCCGCCGCTTCAGGTCCGCTCCGCCACGCGAAGGCATCAAACCCGGCGCGGGCATTGCGCGCGCCATAATCGGGCAATTGCAGGATGACATTCTGGGCATAATCGCGCCAGCCCAGCTCGCCGAGGAATTTGGCGGTCGATCCGCCAGAGCCTGCCACCCGGTGCCAGATCGTAGCGGGCGAAATCTCGCCAAAATGGAGATGGGGTGAAAGCCGCGAAGTGCCCTCAATCGAGGGCAGATTGCGCCGCGCCTCATAACGCGCAGCCTGATCGGCAAAGTCCGCCAACCGGTCCAGCGCGCCCGCCTCACCCGGCGTCCATTCGGCGCGAAATCCGCCCGCCCAATCGGGCCTCGCTGGCTGCAGGCCCCAATCATCCAGCCGCTCACTCTCAGGCCATTGGCTTGGTGCGACAAGCATTTCCGGCGGGGAAAGCGGCATGGGCGGCGGCATCTGCTCATTAAGCGCGCGCCAGAACGGGGTGAAAATCTTGTAGGGCGCGCCGCTGCCGGTCAGCACCGATCCGGGCGGTACCAGCGTATTGCCGTGGTGCAGATGCAGGGTGAGCCGCTGAGCCACAGCCCGCTCCGCATTGCGCCACCACGGCTCATAATGATGCAGCGCCTGCACCTCACCAGCGCCGGTTTCTGCTGCCAGAGCGGCCAGAACATCCTCGCATTTGCCGCGCCGCAGGATCAGCCGCGAGCCGATGCTGCGTAGCTCCTCGTCAAGGCTGGCCAAGCTGTGATGCAGCCACCAGCGCGAGGCGGCACCCATGCGGCGGTGCCGGGGCGTTTCATCATCGAGGACATAGACCGGGATCACCTGGCCAGCAGCGGCGGCGGCATGAAACGCGGCCTGATCGGCAAGGCGCAAATCGCGCCGTAGCCATACTATAGTGGGGGTTGTCATGGATTAGGCTTCAAGGTGACGGAGAACTGGTCTGCAGCAATCGGGCCATGGGTAATCCCGCGCCGCATCGACAGAAATTCGATGCCATAGATCGCGCAAGGCGCATCGATATCGGGCAGGTTCGCCGCGATAATCAGCGTGGGCATGGCAAGCCCGGTTTTGCGCTTGCGCCCGGCCTGGCCAAGCACCGCCCCGATCAGTGAATGGGTTAGATTATCCATGCCCGCTGGCGTGGCAATAAACTGTCCCGCGCGCAAGCCGGTTGCCCAGCCGCGCGCGCCATGCAACAAATTGACTCAGCATGGAAAGCCCCCCCAGCCCTGCCTTTGGCCCAGCTCCGAACTACGCCAGCACTGGCGGGCTATGCTGGCTGGGCTTTGCCGCTATCGCGCTGGCGGTGACGCAAGGCTGGACGCAAAGCTTCGATGAAGCGGCCATGATCTTTGTGCGAATCGGGCCGCCTGCGCTGAACGGGCTGTTCACCGCGATCACCCGCATGGGCGAAGGACCGCTGCGCATCGCGCTGACCGTGGTCGGCATCGTCACCCTGCTGATGCTGCGGCAGCGTGCCGCCGCACTGTTTCTGGCGCTGGCGGTGTTTCCGGCCGGGCTCATCAATGGCGAGATGAAGCTGCTGTTTGCCCGCGACCGCCCGAGCGTGGTCCCCCATCTGGTCGGCGCTGATGGCTATAGCTTTCCCAGCGGCCATGCGTTTGGCGGAACCGCGCTCTATTTCGCGCTCGCGCTGGCCTTTGTGGCTTTGATTGCGCCGCAGCAGCGCCGCGCGGTAATCGCGGCGGCGCTGATTATTGGCGCGCTGATCAGCTTCAGCCGGGTCTGGCTGGGGGTGCATTACCCCAGCGACGCGCTGGCCGGATGGCTCGGCGCGATCGGCTGGGTGCTGGGTTGCCACACGCTGACGGCGCGACCTCTCTCAACGTAGCATTGGTTTTTTCGCACACGAAGACACGGAGATGTCTTTGTGTGCGAAACTATTGGCTAAAGTTCCGGCCCTGCCGCGCTGACCGTCCAGGTCTGGCCTTTGGCGAGCAGCTTGGCCAGGTTGGGTTCCTTGCCGGCGCTGGCCTTGGTCCGTTCGGCGATCACGCCAGCTTCATAGGTGGGGCGCGGATCGTCATAGATTACGCCCAGCGCCATCGGGAACGGACCAAATGGCAGCTCGACCAACATATGCGCGACCGAGCGGTTGGTGACATCATGGACGATCACGCCCGCGCCCTGCCAATCGCCATCGACGACATCGACGACCTTGAGGGTCAGCGCATCGACATCCAGCGCAATCCCCTGGGTGCCCTTGTTGAACAGCATCGGCGCGCCCTGTTCCAGCCAGAGCTGGCCAGTGGCCGCACCCGCCTTTTCGGTGAAGGCGCCGAACACGTCCTTGTTATAGACGATGCAGTTCTGGAAGATCTCGATGAACGCCGCACCGCGGTGGGCGTGGGCGGCTTTCAGCACATCGGGTAGATTTTTCGAGACATCGATCCCGCGCGCCACAAACCGCGCGCCGCTGCCCAGCGCAAAGGCGCATGGGCTGGCGGGCCGGTCGACTGAGCCCAGCGGAGTGGAA
>JAYVKX010000117.1:0-2019 GCA_043768005.1 Novosphingobium sp.
CCGGAATCAGTACCAGTCCGTGAAGCTTCATCACAAGTGGTTCAAGCGGGTTCATTTCGGGCCCGAACTCGCCCTGGGTTTGGCCGTAATAGTGCAACAGCAGCCATGCGCCGCCCGACAGCCACAGCGCGCTGCCGCTTAGCGACAACAACCAGATCTGCCAAACGGCGAGCTTCGAGGGGCGGCGATTGGACATCAGGGCAGCGCTTCTTCAGGTTGTGATGGGAGCAGGCGCGACCCGTAGCGGGAATGCAAGCGCTGCGCGAGATCGGAATCTGCCATCGCGATCTTGGTCATGGCGTCTGCGATCATACAGGTCGGGGCCATCACACTGGTGCGATAATCCGACAGCACGGGACAGCCATCCCGTCCAATATGCGGTGATTGCTCTGCCCCGCGATAACGACGGCGCTGCCTGAGGTTGGCCGAACTGGCGAGCGCGCAATTCTGCACAGTCGTCATATAGCGGACGGCTTCGTCAGCATCGCGCAGGGCAATCTGCCATTCGTCCGGCCCAAAGCAGCGCAGATCACCCCCGGCATTGACCATCCCGCGGTCGATACCGCGCTCGGCCAGTATTGTTACGGCGCTATCGACGGCATAGCCTTTGGCGATACCGCCCAGGTCTATCAGTGTCGGCCGGGTCAACATGACGTGGGTGTCATCGAGGATGTGAATGTCGGCCCCGGTTCCCGGATAGTCGCCCAGACGGGTGATCGTGCCGCGCGGAAGGAACCCCGCGCGAACCAGCGCGCGGCCGATCGCCACATCGAACAGGCCGCCGCTGGCTTCGAAAAGTTCGCCTGCAAAGCGAAGCACTGCGACTGTTGCAGGATTAAGTGAGACAGGTGTGCCGGGTCTGGCGCAGCGCAAACGGCCAAGATCGCTGGCATCATCGTGAAACGACATGCATGTATGCAACGCGGCGATCGCACTGAAAGCCTGATCGGCTGCGGCACTGCAGTCGGCGGGCACGGTAATTTCAACAAATGTGCCAAGTAACGGTCGGCACCGCGTGATCATTCAGGCGGCCCGGGCCAATGCCACAGTGTACACTGCCAAAAGCCTCTTTACGCCGTCGGTGATATTTCGCGAAGACAAGGTGGCGCCAGAGATATTGGGAATGTCGCGATCCAGCTTGAAGGGATCGGCCAGGGTCTTGCCGCGAAACCGCGCCCGCCAGCGCGGATCGCGAACCTGCCCGCCCTTGCTTTCGCGGTAAGTCATGATCTCGACCCCGACGACATGGCCATCGGCGGATATCCCGGTGGCGTAGGTGATGAATTCATGTTTGCCGATCACTTCGTCAACAATCACCCAACCTAGCGTGCGTCCGCCCGCCACCGCGCGCCAGATGCGCGGTGTGGCGGTGCGTTGCGGAGTGCCCGAAAGGCGGCGAATCTCGGACAGCTGAGCTGCCTTGAGAGTAAGTGGATAAGGCGCGAAACCTTGCGCCGCTGGAAACAGCACGCGCTGCGCCTGCTCGGCAGAGAGATAGTCGGTGGCTTGGGCTGGCGCAATCGCGGCAATTGCGACCACCGGAAAGGCAATGAGACGGGTCAGGCTAGGCAAAGACATCGGCAGAGAACCTTCAGGTTTAGAAATTGACGCCGATCTTTAGCCGAAATTCGTTCTTGGTCTTCTCGATCAAGTGCAGGCCGGTATCGGTCTGTCCGGCATATCTTTCGCCGCCGCCCTTAATTTGCGGAAACCAGGTAAAAGTTGCCCAGATTCTTTCACCGCCATAATGGATCGAAGGGCCCGCAAACAGCGACCAGCGCTCCTGACCGACCTCGGTTTCGTATTCAGAGGTATACTGCATTTCCCCACCTACGAACCAGTTCGGGGCGACGCGGTAGGTAAGTCCGGTTCCTGCGGAAAGCTCGATTTCCATTTCCGGAGTGGTCGGCCAATCGAACCCTGCGGGCAATCCGGCGATCGGCTTGCGGGTTTCGTGACCCGCCTTGAGCCCGATATTGCCAACCCAGACAACCTGGCCCTGCCGGAAATATTTCTGCG
>JAYVKX010000118.1:0-2234 GCA_043768005.1 Novosphingobium sp.
CCGGTGTGGAGGATGCGACGGCCCAGCGTGGTCAGCACCGGTAGCACCGTCTCGAACGCGGCGCGCGGCCCGCCCGCGAAGATCGCGATATTGCCGGTATCGGCACGGTGGCAGCCGCCCGAAACCGGGCATTCCATGAACATCGCCCCGCGCGCTTCGACCAGCGCGCCAAGCCGGATGATCTCTGAATGGTCGGTCGTGCTCATTTCCAGCCAGACCTGCCCCGGACGCATAACTTGCAGAAATCCGTCTGCGCCCTCGGCCACGGCTGCGCTGGCGGTGGGTGAGGGCAGGCAGGTGACGATCAGATCAACCGCTTCGCCCAGCGCCCTTGGCGAGCTTGCCGATTTGGCCCCTAGCGCAACAAATTGCCCCACCAGAGCATCGTCAAGATCGCGCACGGTTACATCATGGCCGTTGCGGATGAGGCTGCCCGCCAGCTTGCCGCCGACATTGCCAAGCCCGATAAAACCGATTTTCATAGCTATGCTCTGAACCCGAATGCCATTGTTTTCAGTGTCGGTTAGACCGGCGCGCCCATGCCGCCACAAATGAAAAATTTGGGCGAAGGGGTGAATTTTTTTGCACTCGAAAGCGGCACCTGTTGCAGGCTACCCGGCCCGCGTCTTGATCCGCAGCGCGTCCCAGCTGGCATCGCCAGTCCAGCCGCCATCGACCGGCAGGGACACGCCATTGATGAAGCTGTCTTCGCGGGCCAGAAACAGGATCGCGGCGGCAACATCTTCGGGCCGGGCAAACCGCGCCATGGGCACGCGGTTGATGATGTCATCATCTGAATAGGCCCCAGATCCCTGATCAGCGATGTCCATTTCGGTCTTGATCCAGCCGGGACAAACCGCGTTGACCCGCACGCCCCGGCCGCCCCATTCGCTCGCCAGCGTCCGTGTGAGGCCGATTAGCCCATGCTTTGAGGCATTGTAGGCCGCCCGGTGGATCACTCCGCGCAGCCCCGCGATCGAGGCGACATTGACGATGCTGCCGCTCCCCCGTGCCAGCATCTGCCTGCCAAACGCGCGGCACAGCAGGAACGGTCCCTGCAGATTGATCGCCATGACCCGCTGCCACTGATCGAGGCTGGTATCCTCTGCGGGAGAAATCAGGCTGATTCCGGCATTGTTGATCAGCCCATCAGCCCCGCCCTGCTCGTCCGCGACCTTGGCGGCCAACCCGGCAACGAACTCTTCGGACGCAATATCTCCGCTCAGGCCCGAGGCGCTCAGCCCAGCAGCAGCAAGGCCGGCCAGCGCGGCGTCCAGTGGCTGGATGTCGGTCAGCACCACATGATAGCCAGTCGTGGCAAAAAGCCGCGCCGTGACCAGCCCCAGTCCCTGCGCCGCGCCGGTAATAACCACCGTTTTCATAATGCTTCATCCCCTTTGCCCAGCCGGGTTCCCATCGGTGCCGATCAGCCTCGCCCGGACCCGATGGATAAATTTTTTGAACCAATCCAGCCGAATTGGACATTTGTCTTGATCCCCCCTCGGCCCGTAAGGTCATCTGCACAAGATACCCCGGCGGAGAGTGTGGTTGCGATGAATTCACAGGCGCGTGTTGTGATTATTGGCGGTGGCATCATGGGGGCATCCTTGCTTTACCATCTGGCTGAGCTTGGCTGGACCGATTGCATGCTGATCGAGAAGGACGAGCTAACCTCTGGCTCGACCTGGCACGCCGCTGGCCAGTGCCCCAGCATCACCGGCAGCTTCAACCTTGCCAAGATCCACGCCTACAGCAACGATCTTTACCCCCGGCTCGAAGGGCTGACCGGGCAATATGTCAGCTGGCACAAGTCTGGCGGGATCCGCTTTGCCACCAATCAGCGCGAGCTGGACTGGTTCAAATATATCCACGGCTTTTCGAAGATCATCGGCTTTGACATGGAGATTATCCCGCCGGACGAAATCCGCCGGATCAATCCGTTTGTTACCACCGACGGCGTCATCGCGGGGGCTTATACCACCGGTGATGGCCACGCCGATCCTTCGGGCCTGTGCAATGCGATGGCGATCGGGGCGAAAAACCTGGGGGCGACCATCGTCCGGCGTAACCGGGTGACCGGGCTAACCCAGCTGCCAACCGGCGAATGGGACGTGGCGACCGAGCAAGGCACGGTTCGCGCCGAAATCGTGGTCAACGCGGCGGGCTGCTATGCAAGGCAGGTCGCCCAGATGGCGGGAATCGACATTCCGGTGACCAATATGGAGCATCACTAC
>JAYVKX010000119.1:0-7515 GCA_043768005.1 Novosphingobium sp.
CTGTCGGCGGCCTCATGCTATTATGGCGGCTATGTCGCGACGCGGTTCATCGATCCAGCGCCGTTGTGCGCGACCATCGCCCATTTCGGGCGTTATGATTCGCTGGTGGAATTTGCCGAAGTGGAAAAGCTGATCGAACGCCAGCACGCGACCGCGCAGATCTTTGTTTATGAGGCTGGGCACGGGTTCAATTCCGATCGGCGCAAGGATTATCACCCCGAATTTGCCGATCTGGCCAAGCAGCGCACCCTGATGCTGTTCAAGGCGTGTGGCGGCTGAATTTTTGGTTTGAGCGCAAGCGGCGGGACGCGGACCGCCTTGCGATGTGTCAGGGCTTGCCTATCAACGGAGCCATGCCATGACTGTATCCACCATGTTAGACCCCTGCCTTGATGCCGATGAATGCTGGCGCGCTGTCCTGTCGCGCGATCGCAGCTGTGACGGACGGTTTGTAACCGGCGTTCTCACCACTGGCATCTACTGCCGCCCATCGTGCCCGGCGCGCCATCCCAAGCGTGAGAATGTGCGGTTTCTGGCCAATGGTGCCGCGGCGCAGGAAATTGGCCTGCGCGCTTGCAAGCGCTGTTCACCCGATGATGTCAGCCGCGATGAGCGCGCGGTGCTGGCCGCGATCGCTGCGATCAAGGCGGCGGAGCAACCACTGGCACTGGCCGGGCTGGCGCAGGATACCGGTTATTCACTCGCCCATTTTCAGCGCATTTTCACCCGTCACACCGGGCTATCGCCTGCCGCCTATGCCCGCGCGCTGCGCACCGAGCGTGCGGCAGAGGCGCTGAGCAGCGAAGCCTGTGTGACCGATGCAATCTATCAGGCGGGCTATTCGGGTCCGTCGCGGTTTTATGAAGGCAACGAAGGGAGGCTGGGCATGGCGCCATCAGCGTGGGTCAGCGGCGGGAAAGGGGTGACGATCCGCTGGGCGGTGGTGCCCACCAGCCTTGGCGCGATGCTGGTCGCCGCGACCGATAGGGGCGTTTGCCGCCTGTCATTTGGCGAAGGCCGCGAGGCGCTGGAGCAGCGTTTCCCCCATGCTGAACTGACCGAGGGCGGAGCGGATTTTGCGCGGCTGGTGGGCGTAGTGATCGCCGCAGTCGAAGCGCCGGGTGATTTCGGCCACATCCCGCTTGATGTCAAAGGCACCGCTTTTCAGGAAGCAGTGTGGCGCGAATTGCGCCGGATCCCCAAGGGTGAAACCCGCAGCTACGCCGAAATCGCGGCGGCTGTGGGCAAGCCAAAGGCCGTTCGCGCGGCAGGTTCTGCCAATGGGGCCAACAATGTCGCGGTGCTGATCCCGTGTCACCGGGTGGTGCGCAGCGATGGATCGCTGGGCGGTTATGCTTACGGCCTCGATATCAAACGGGCGCTGCTGGACAAGGAAACACGCTAATGGATAAAATCGAAGCCTTCCGGGCGCTCCATATTCCCGGCAATCCGGTGATGCTGTTCAATATCTGGGATGCAGGCAGCGCCAAGGCGGTGGCCGGGGCGGGTGCGAAGGCTATTGCGACCGGCAGCTATGGGGTGGCCGAGGCGCAGGGTATGAAGGACGGCGAGGGCTTTCCGCTGGCTGCGGCCTTGCTCAATCTGGAACGGATACTGAGCGTGACCGATCTGCCGGTGACCATCGATCTGGAATCTGGTTATGGTGCAAACCCTGCCGAAGTTGCGGTATCCGCCAAAGCCGCGCGGGCAGCGGGGGCGGCCGGGATCAATATGGAAGACCGGATGCCCGGCATGGCCGAACTGGTGCCGCTGGCCGAACAATCGGCGCGGCTTTCCGCTGCGGCTGCCAGCGGCCTGTTCGTCAATGCGCGCTGCGATGTGTTTCGCGGTCGCCCCGCCGAAGAACATGGCCCGGCGCTGATCGCCTTGGTGCTGGAACGCGCGAATGCCTATGCCGATGCCGGGGCCAGCGGGCTGTTCGTGCCCTTCACCACCAACCGCAGTTGCATCGCCGCGATCTGCGAAGTATCGCGGCTGCCAGTCAATATCATCTGGACCCCGGCTTTGTCCGGCGGCTTTTCCGGGCGGGACGAGCTGGCAGGGCTCGGTGTTGCCCGGATCAGCCACGGCCACCGCCCCTGGGCCGCGGCGATGGAGTGGGTGGCGCGGGCAGCGCAAGAGGTGTTCGCAGGCGAAGTGCCGCCCTATGACTGAACCAGTTGGTCGTTTGTCGAACGAGGGCTGGCGGTTGGCGCGGTGCGCCGCAATAGACGCTGGATGACCAATCCAGCCGAATTTTCCGTCACCGCAACCACCGTCCGGCCCAGCGCCTTGCGCCGCTTTATCGCTTATCCGTTGACGCTGCTGGTGATCGGCTTCGTCTGGATCACGCTGGTCGTCATCGCGATTGGCCAATTGTATGAACGGCTCGATTTTCCCCGCAACACCCCGGCCAAGGCGTTTGGCGCGGTGCTGATCGCAAGTGGCGCGGTGCTGGCCTACAAAGCCTATAAGCGCTGGATCGAACGCGCGCCCGATACAGAGCTGGCGTTGGCCGGAGCACCCCGGGAACTCGCGCTGGGGCTGCTGGCCGGATTTCTGCTGTTCAGCGCGATGACTGGAATCGTTGCGCTGCTGGGCGGGTTTGAGGTGCTGGGGCTGCGCGGGCCGGGCCAGATCTGGTCCATGCTGGCAATGGCGCTAGTCAGCGGCACGTTTGAGGAAGTGGTGTTTCGCGGGGTGATCCTGCGTCATCTGGAAAGCCTGACCGGCAGCTGGATCGCGCTGGCCATCACCTCGGCGCTGTTTGGCGCGGCGCATCTCGCCAATCCGAATGCGAGCTGGTTTGCCGCGCTGGCTATCGCGGTTGAGGCTGGCATCCTGCTGGGCGCGGCCTATCTGCTCACCCGCCGCCTGTGGCTGGCCATCGGGATCCATGCGGCGTGGAATTTCACCCAAGGCTGGGTGTTCAGCGTGCCGGTATCGGGCGGAGATGCACCGCTGGGCTTGCTGATTACCCGCCGGATCGGCCCCGATTGGCTGACCGGCGGCGAATTCGGGCTGGAGGCTTCGGTTGTGGCGATGGTGATCGCAACGCTGGCGGGGCTGGTGCTGCTGTATCGCGGGCGGGATCACATCATCGCGCCGCGCTGGAGCCGCAGCAATCAGACGAAGCTGTAAGGATCGATGTCCACCGCCACCCGCACCCCGGGCGGAAAGCGCAGCTCGCCCAGCCAGCTGCGAATGATCGCCTGTAATTCGGCCGAGCGCCTGGCGTTGAGCAGCAGCCGGTAGCGATAGCGCCCGCGCAATAGCGACATCGGGGCAGGGGCCGGGCCATAGATCGCCACATCCGGCACAACGGGGCGCGCACCGCCGATTGCGCGGGCGGCATCGCGGGCCTCGGCCTCGTCTTCGCTGCTGACGATGATTGCGGCCCAGCGCCCGAATGGCGGCGCGCCTGCATCGCGGCGTGCCTCGGTTTCGGCTGCATAAAAGGCGTCGCGGTCACTCGAAGCGAGCGCGGTGATCACGGCGGCAGTGGGATGGCGGGTCTGGATCAGCACTTCGCCCGGCTTCGAAGCGCGCCCAGCGCGGCCGGCGACTTGCGCGATCTGCTGATAGGTGCGTTCTGCCGCCCGCAGATCCCCGCCTTCAAGGCCAAGATCGGCATCAACCACGCCAACCAGCGTCAGTTCGGGGAAGTGATAACCCTTGGTCACCAGCTGGGTACCGATAATCACATCGATCAAACCGCCTTCGGCCGCCGCCACGAATTCGGCGATCTTGCTCGGCGAATTGAGCGTGTCGGATGTTACCAGCGCTACTCTTGCTTCGGGCAGCAGCTCTGCCACCTCATCGGCAATCCGTTCCACTCCGGGTCCGCAGGCGACCATGCAATCGGGAGTGGCGCATTCGGGGCAGGCTTCAGGCGTCGGCACCTGATGGCCGCAATGGTGGCAGGCCAGCCGCCGCGACAACCGGTGTTCGACCAGCCAGGCGCTGCAATTGGGGCATTGGAACCGGTAGCCACAATGGCGGCATAGCGTCAGCGGGGCATAGCCGCGGCGGTTGAGAAACAGCAGCGATTGCTCGCCGCGCTCCAGCCGCGCCCTCATCTCGCGGACCAGCCGGGGGGCCAGCCAGCGCCCGCGCTCGGGCTGTTCGGCGCGCAGATCGATTATTTCGATTTCAGGCAGGCTCGCCCCGCCGAACCGGCCCGGCAGCTCGATCTTGCGGTAGACCCCGGCCTCAGCCAGCTGCATCGATTCAAGCGCGGGGGTGGCGCTGGACAGGATCACCGGGATGCCTTCAAACCGGGCGCGGATCACGGCGACATCGCGGCCGTTGTAACGCACCCCGTCGTCCTGCTTGAACGAGACCTCATGCGCCTCGTCCACCACGATCAGCCCCAGCCGCTTGTACGGCATGAACAGGGCCGAGCGCGCGCCGACCACGACCTGTGCCTCACCCGAAACAATCGCCCGCCAGGCGCGCCGCCGCTCGGTCTGCTTGAGCGAGCTGTGCCATAGCACCGGCGGGACACCAAAGCGGGCCTCGAATCGGCGCAGGAAGTTCTCGGTCAGCGCGATTTCGGGCAGCATGACCAGCACCTGCTGACCGGCGGAAATCGCCGTGGCGATCGCTTCGAAATAGCATTCGGTCTTACCCGATCCGGTGACCCCATCGAGCAGGAAGGGCGCGAATTTATGCGCCTCCACGGCTTCGACAAAGGCAGCGGCGGCGGATTGCTGATCGGGATTGAGGGTGGGCTGGGCAAAATCGGCGCGGGCGCGGGGGTAGGGACGGTCGAGATCGACCGTCACCGGCTCCAGCAGCCCGGCGCTGACCATCCCGCGCAGCACCCCATCGGATACGCTGGCCAGCTCAGCCAGTTCGCGGATCGTCGCCTGTTCGCCCTGCAGCGCGTCCATTGCGACCGCGCGCTGCGGGGTCAGCCGCTCTGGCTCGCGCCCGGATAGGCGGTATTCGGTGGTCGTGCCGCCGCCGCGCAGTGCCGCCGTGCTGCCCAGCGCCATCCGCGCCACCGATGAAAGCGGCGCGCAATAATAGTCAGACGTCCATTCGATCAACCGCCGCAGCGGGGCCGATAGCGGCGGGACCGGCAGCACTTCCAGCAGCGGGCGCAGCTTGCTGTCGGGAACTTCATTGCCTGGCAGGCGTTCTGGTTCCCAGACGATCCCCAGCACCTGCCGGGGACCAAGCGGTGCGATCACGACCGAGCCGGGCTCTATCGCCATCCCAATGGGAACGCGGTAGTCCAATACGCCCAGCACGGCGTTGAAGACGAGGAGTCGGACGCGGTTCATCTGCGCGGCCTATATGGGAACCGATCGGCCGCGGCGACACCCGATGTGCCTGCTAAGGAGTGGATAATGAGCGCAGTGACCAATCGCCCGATAAGCAGCCGCCGGTTTGGCCGCAGGCGCTTCCTGGCCGGGGCTGCGGCCGCAGGCGTATTGGCCTTGCCCGGCTGCGCATCGATGGGCGGGATCAGCTTTACCGAGGCGATCCGCCGCTTGCTGATGCTGTCATCCGAAAACGCCTTTGCCCGGCTTACCGCGCCCGGCGGCTTCTGGGACAGCCAGGTGGCGCGGATCGCGCTGCCCGATCTATACGGCAGGCGCGGCGGAGTGCTGCAGGGCATCCTGACTTCCGACGTGTTCCGCGCGCAGCTGGAACGCCGGCTTAATATCTTTGCCGAGGAAGGCGCGCGGCGCGCTGCGCCGGTGGTGGCGGAAACCGTAAGGACCATCGGCATCGCCAACGCCGTCGCGCTGATCCGCGGCGGGCCGACTGCGGCGACATCATATTTGCGCGATAATATGGGAGCATCGCTGATCAATGTGATGATCCCGGCGCTGGACGATACGATGCGGCTGGCCCGCGATCCGCTGCTGGGGCAGGCGCTGTCGCTGCTCACCGGGGTGGATATCGGTGCGGCAGCACAAAGCCTCGCAATCAGCGCGGATAATGCGATCTGGTATCAGATCGGCGCGGAGGAGGGCGAAATCCGCACCCACCCAGAGAAAACCAACGATCCGGTTCTGATCGGAGTGTTGAAGGCGCTCTAGCCCTCTCGGGGCGGCTTGCTTATAGCGAAGGGGAATCGCCCCTAGGAGCCATCATGAAGTTTTTCGCCGACACCGCCGAAATCGCCGACATTGCCGAGCTGGCCGCCACCGGCCTGCTCGATGGCGTAACCACCAACCCGTCACTGATTGCCAAATCGGGCCGCGATTTCATGGAGGTCACGCGTGAGATTTGCGCGCTGGTCGATGGCCCGGTCAGTGCCGAGGTTATCGCGCTGGACCATGCCGGGATGATGCGTGAGGCAGAAATCCTCCGCAAGATCGCCGACAATGTCTGCATCAAGGTGCCGCTGACCATGGACGGTCTGAAAACCTGCAAGAAGTTGACCATGGATGGTACCATGGTCAACGTCACGCTGTGCTTTTCGGCCAATCAGGCGCTGCTTGCGGCCAAGGCCGGGGCGAGCTTCGTCTCGCCCTTCGTTGGCCGGCATGATGACAATGGCTTTGATGGGATGCAGCTGATCAGCGACATCCGCCTGATCTATGACAATTATGATTTCGCCACCGAAATCCTGGTCGCCAGCGTCCGTCACGGTATCCATGTGCTGGAAAGCGCCAAGATCGGCGCCGATGTGATGACCGCGCCGCCTGCCGTGATCAAGGCGCTGTTCAAGCATGTGCTGACCGACAAGGGCATCGAAGGCTTCCTGGCTGATTGGGCCAAAACCGGGCAGAGCATTTAACCAGCCGGATCAAGCAGTGTCTGAAGAAACGCCTCTCGATCGGTTCAAAAGCGTGCTGGCCGGCACGGCGCGGGCGATTGCGCATGAGCCAGAGGTGGAAGTGGCCTGGACGGCGGATAATCCCGTGGCCAATGGCAACAACTTCCGCGTGCCAATGCCGGGCCGCACCATGCCGCGCGCTCAGGCGATGGAAGCGCGCGGCTTTGCCGATAGCTTTGCGCTGAAGCTGCGCCACCACAACGAAGTGCTGCATAACCGCCATGCACCGGCCGAGCCGACCGCGCGGGCCTGCTATGATGCGGTTGAGGCGGTGCGGTATGAGGCGCTGGGCGCAAAATCCTATGCCGGAATGCGCGATAATCTTGATGCGGCGCTGATGGTCAGGATCGGCGCCGATCCGATTACCCGCGTCGCGGGCCCTGACGATGTGCCGATACCCACTGCGCTGGCGCTGCTGCTGCGCGAACATCTGACCGGCCAGCCGGTGCCCGAAGTGGCGCAAGGCGGCGTGGCCATGCTGCGTGACTGGATCGAGGACAAGGCTGCCGCCGATTTTGAGGCACTGGCGCTGTCGATCGGCGATCAGCGCGCCTTCCAGTCGCTCTCCCTCGATATGCTCCAGCATCTTGAGCTGACCCGGGCCGAACAACTCGATCAGGACGCCAATGAAGGCGATGACGAAGACGGCGAGCAGGAGCAGGACGAGGACAGCGACGAGGGCGAATCCGGCGAAGACCAGCAGCCCAGCGAAGTCG
>JAYVKX010000120.1:0-2783 GCA_043768005.1 Novosphingobium sp.
GTTCGTGTCGAGCGAAGCCAAGACACGTTGCGCACAGTTGTCTCGGCTTCGCTCGACACGAACGGGAAGGGTTTCAATTCTGCCCACACCCAGCTAACCGCGCCTTCCATGGAATACATCTCCACCCGTGGTAGCGCCCCTACGCTCGATTTTGCCGGCGCGACGCTGGCTGGGCTTGCTTCGGACGGCGGACTTTATGTGCCGCGTGAATGGCCGCGTTTTACCGAGGCAGAGATCGCAGCCATGGCCGGGCTGCCCTATGCAGAGCTGGCCGCACGGGTGATGCAGCCGTTCATGGGGGATAGCCTTGCGCCGCAGCGGCTGCTGGAACTGACCCGTGCCGCCTATGGCCGGTTTGCCCATGCTGCGGTTACTCCGCTCAAGCAACTCGATAATCAGCACTGGCTGCTCGAACTGTTCCACGGACCCACGCTGGCGTTCAAGGATGTGGCGCTGCAGCTGCTCGGGCTGTTTTTCGAAGAATTTCTGGCACGCGGCGGTGATCCGCTGACTATCGTTGGCGCAACCTCGGGCGATACCGGCTCGGCCGCGATCGATGCGGTGGCGGGGCGCACCCGGGTCGATATTTTCATGCTCCACCCCAAGGACCGGGTCAGCGATGTCCAGCGTCGCCAGATGACCACGGTGCTGGCACCCAACGTCCATAATCTAGCGATCGAGGGCAATTTCGATGATGCCCAGGCCCATGTGAAGCGGATGTTTAATGACCCCGCGATGACCGGGCGGTTCCGCATCGGCGCGGTCAATTCGATCAACTGGGCGCGGCTGATGGCGCAGGTGGTTTATTATTTCGCCGCCGCACTGCAGCTTGGCGCGCCGCTGCGCAAAGTGGCGTTTGCGGTGCCGACCGGAAATTTCGGCGATGTGTTTGCAGGCTATGTCGCAGCGCAGATGGGCCTGCCGATCGAACGGCTGATCGTGGCGACCAATGTGAACGATATTCTCCACCGCGCGCTGACCAGTGGTGATTATTCGGCTGGATCGGTAACGGCGACGGCGGCACCCTCGATGGATATCCAGGTCTCGTCCAACTTTGAACGGCTGCTGTTCGATCTGGGCGGATGCGATGGCGGTGCAATGGCATTGCAAATGACGCAATTTGAAGCAACCCGGTCGATGCAGCTGACCAACCAACAACGCGAAGGCGCGGCGCAGCTGTTCTCCAGCGCGCGGGCCGATGCCAACGATATGTCCCGCGCGCTGCGCTGGGCGTGGGAAGAATGCGGCGAGTTGCTCGATCCGCATACCGCAATCGGGCTCCATGCGGCGCGGAATGCGGGTATTTCGCTAGAAATTCCAGTGGTTACGCTCGCCACCGCGCATCCGGCCAAGTTCCCTGATGCTGTCGAACGCTCAACCGGCCAGCGCCCTGATCTGCCGGCCCGGATCGGCGATCTGTTTGACCGCGAAGAACGCTTTGCCGAGCTTCCGGGCGATTATGCCGCGATTGCAGATTATATCGCGGCCCACGCGATAGCGCGCGGCTGATGGCCAGGCTTGAAACCCAGCCGCTGATCCTCGCGGGTGAGGGCTGGGCCGATTATGGCCTGATTGACAGCGGACATGGCCGCAAGCTGGAACGCTATGGCCCGCACCGCTTCATCCGCCCAGATGCGCAGGCGCTGTGGACGCCGCGGGCGGAACGCTGGGCTTCCGATGGCGAATTCGTCCCCGGTTCGGACGAGGACGGCGGCGGACGCTGGCAATTTGCGGGGCCCGTGCCGCAGGATGGCTGGCCGCTGGAGCGTGGCGATGTGCGCTTTACCGCGCAATGCACCCCGTTCCGCCACCTCGGGTTTTTCCCCGATATGGCCCCGGTGTGGGACTGGATGGGTGAGCGGCTGGCGGGCAGGCAGGATGCCGCCACGCTCAATCTGTTCGGCTATACCGGCGTCGGAACCTTGGCGCTGAGCCAGTTTGGCCCGGTGACGCATGTCGATGCCTCGAAAAAGTCGGTCGCGCAGGCCCGGCTCAATGCCGATCTTTCGGGCATGACGACCCGCCCGATCCGCTGGATCGTGGATGATGCGGCCAAGTTTGCCGCGCGCGAAGTACGGCGGGGCAAACGTTATGACGGGATCATCCTCGATCCGCCAAAATTCGGACGCGGACCCGAGGGCGAGGTGTGGCGGCTGGAGGATCACCTTGGCGGGCTGGTATCCGATTGTGCGATGCTGCTCAATGCGACCAGCCGGTTCCTGTTCCTCACCGTTTACGCGGTACGGATGTCGTCGCTGGCATTGGCCGGGTTGCTGGAGGAAGCGCTGGCCGATCTGCCCGGGACCATCGAACATGGCGATCTGGCAGTGCGCGAAGAGGGTGAGATTGATGGCAAGACCGGGCGGCTGCTCCCCACCGCGATCTTTTCCCGGTGGAGGAATGACTAATGCCCGATAGCCTGATCCTCGAAGTCGCTGATCTGGAAGTGGATGTCCTCACCGGCATCTATTCCGAAGAAACCGGCCGCGCCCAGCCGCTGCGGATCACCATTGCCGTAGCGATGAAACCGGCTGAGCGGTATGAGGCGGATACGCCGCTTGTCGCCAGCAAGAATTACATGGACCTCAAATTCGCCGCCACCGAAGCGCTGCCCGAAGGGGTCCATTTCAAGCTGATCGAGGCGGTGGCCGATCACATCTGCGAAACGCTGCTGTTGCAGGATGCACGGGTTGATGCGGTAACGGTCAAGATCGTCAAGTTGGCGATCGCTGAACATGACGAGCAGATCGGCATGACGCTGACCCGGCAGCGGCGCTGATGGC
>JAYVKX010000121.1:0-2080 GCA_043768005.1 Novosphingobium sp.
CGCACTTCGTTGTGATCGAAATAGCTGGCCTCGACTGTCCCGCCCAGTTCCTGGCGCGGCATCTGGGTGGTGATGTTGACCACCCCGGCCGAAGCGTTCTTGCCGAACAGCGTGCCCTGCGGCCCGCGCAGAACTTCGATCTGGGCCACATCGACCAAATCGCTGAAGGCTTCGCCCGAACGCGAATAGACCACCCCGTCAACCACGGTCGAAACCGAAGGTTCGCCCGCGATCGAGAAGGTGGCGGTGCCCACCCCACGCAGGAAGATCGTCTGGTTGAGTGTGGTGCCCGATTTGAGGAAGTTGAGCGAAGGCACCAGCTGCGCAGCGCTTTCAATGCTGGGGCGGCTGGCATCGGCCAACCGTTCACCGCTCAGCACCGAAACCGCGAGCGGCACGCTTTGCAGGCTTTCCTTGCGCTTTTGCGCGGTCACCACGATGTCGCCGGGGGCAGCGTCATCGGCGCTGGCGGTTTCATCCGAAGCGGTCTGAGCCATGGCCGGGCTGGTCAGCAGCGCCAGCGACAGAGCGACGAGTGGCAAGGCCGTAGCCGTGCGAAGTGCGGTTTTCATGCGAAAAGTCTCCTCCCTTACGGGCCGCCCGGTTGGTTCCGGTGCAGCCATGCATCCTCAGACCGGGTCTTCCCGGCGATCTCCATTACGCTTGAATTGCTTCCTCTGCCCCGATATGTCAAGCGGTGTCATACAGAACAGGCCGCAGTGTTGCGCGAAGGCGACACCAACGGGTTGGGCATAGCGATTGGACGGGGATTGGACGCGTTGGAGGCTGGCTTTACCAGCAGCGAATCGGGCTTTGACTTGCATTTTGCAGGCCGTCTGGTGCTGTCGCATCGCCCCGGCAGTCCGGTTCTGGCCATGGCCCGCGGCGCGGCGCAGATCAAAATGTATCGCGGCAACTTCAGCATTGCCGACGCACCCAGCGATCCGCTGGCGCCGCTGGGCTGCTCGGTAACCGAGCGGGAAGCAATCCTGTTTTCCGGCGATAAAGCTGTGGCCCGGCTAACGCTCGAAGGCAATCGGCTGGGGGTCCAACTGCTGCTGCCGGGCTATGACCGGATCCATCTCCACCTCCATGCCGAGCCAGGCGAAGCCGTCTGGGGCGGCGGCGAGCAGATGAGCTATCTGGCGCTGAACGGCCGGAGCTTTCCAATTTGGACCAGCGAACCGGGCGTAGGCCGCGACAAGACCACCGAATTGACCCGGGCGATGGACGCGTCCGCCATGGCGGGCGGTGATTACTGGAATACCAATTATCCGCAGCCCACCTTCCTGACCTCGCGCTGGCTGGCGGTGCACTGCACGGCTGAGGTCTATTCGGTGCTCGATTTCACCGATCCGGCGCGCCACCGGATCGAAGTCTGGGCGCCGCAGGCGACTTTTGAACTCTATGCCGCCGATGGCCCGCAGGATCTGGTCGGACAGCTGTCCAGCCGGTTCGGCCACCAGCCGCCGCTGCCCGATTGGGCGATCGGCGGGGCCATAGTGGGGCTGAAAGACGGCGCACGCAGCTTAGAACGGCTCGACAGGTTCATCGCCGCTGGCACCGCGGTGGCAGCCATCTGGTGCGAAGACTGGGCCGGGATTCGCGAAACCAGCTTTGGCCGCCGCCTGTTCTGGGACTGGCGCCGCGCCGAGCAGCGTTATCCCGATTTGCCGGGCCGGATCGCGGCGCTAGCCGCGCGCGGGATCCGCTTTCTGGGCTATGCCAACCCCTATCTGGCCAATGACGGGATCCTGTTCGAAGAAGCCGCCGAACTCGGCCATTTCTGCCTCAGGCAAGACAGCGACGAAATCTACCTGGTCGATTTCGGTGAGTTCGATTGCGGGGTGATCGATTTCACCCGCGCGGAAACCTGCGCCTGGTTCGCCGAAAAAGTGCTGGGGCGCGAAATGCTCGACATCGGCATGGCCGGGTGGATGGCCGATTTCGGCGAGTACCTGCCCACCGATGTGCGGCTGGCCGATGGCTCGGACCCGATGGAGGCGCACAACCGCTGGCCGGTGCTGTGGGCCGAGGTCAACGCCCGCGCGGTGGCAAGCCGGGGCAAGACCGGCGATGC
>JAYVKX010000122.1:0-9835 GCA_043768005.1 Novosphingobium sp.
TCATGGCCGGAGTCGTGCTGATGTTGGTGGTAGCGGCTGTGCTGGAAGGCTTCGCCCGCCAGCTGATCGATGACACATTCGGCCGGCTGGCCGTCGGCAGTTCCATGCTGGTGCTGTGGCTGGCTTATTTCATCGTGTTCCGGCGCACCTCGAACCGGAGCGAGCACGGGTGAACGCTGCGACACGCCAGCTCCGCAACGACCGGCAGCGCGTGATGGTGACGCCCGAAGGGATCGCCCTGCCGGTTGTTCTGGCCAGCCGGGGGGCGCGGTTCGGCGCGCTGATGATCGACCTGATCCTGATCGGGCTGGCGATGATCCTTGCAACCGTGGCCATCGGTCTGCTGGCCGGCGGGACGGCCAAGCTGGGGTTTGAAGCCGATCAGGCCAAGGGCGCTGCCCGCCATGCGCTGGATTTCCTGTTCATCCTGTGGGTTGCGGCAATATTCCTGTTCCGCAACGCCTATTTCCTGTTTTTCGAGCTGGGACCGCGGGGAGCGACGCCGGGCAAGCGAATGGTCGGGATCCGGATCGCGGCGCGTGATGGTGGGCGGCTGTCCGCAGAAATGGTCATCGCCCGCAATCTGCTGCGCGATATCGAGCTGTTCCTGCCGGCAGTGCTGCTCGCCGGGGCCAAGGCCGAGGGCAGTGACATGGGCCCGATCGGGCTGGGCGCGACCGCATGGTTCCTGATCTTTGCGTTGTTTCCCTTTTTCAACCGCGACCGGCTGCGCGCCGGGGATCTGATCGCGGGAAGCTGGGTGCTGGAGGCACCGGGACGCAAGCTGGAAGCAGCGATGAGTTTAGGAAAATCCGCCAACGGAACCAGCACCGCCACCGGCGCAGCCTATCGCTTTGGCGAGGCGGAGCTGGCGATCTATGGTGAGTATGAACTGCAAACGCTGGAGCGGGTGCTGCGCGAAAACCGCAACGAAGCGCTTAGCGCGGTGGCCGAGGCAATCTGCCGCAAGATCGGCTGGAACCCCGGCGCAGGCGATGAACGCGCCTTTCTTGAGGCTTATTACACCCAGCTGCGCGCCCGGCTGGAAATCGGGATGCGGCTGGGCAAGCGCAAGGCTGACAAGTTTGCGGGAGGCGGCTGAGCGCCCCCCGCAGCTTGCAACCTGCTATTTGCGCAGGTTCATCGCCTGCAACAGCTGGCTCGATTCAATGTGGCGGAACTTCGCGCGGTCGCCCGAAGCCGCTGCCATTTGTGCATCGGTCATCTTGACATGATCCCGGATCATCGCGGCGCGGCGATCACCCTCGGCCCCATCCGGCAGGTTCTTGTAACGGCGGATCAGGTAAAGATCGGGTTCACCCTTGCGCTTGTGCACATTGCTGAGAACCTCCCAGTTGGTCTGCCAGCCCTGGGCAACCGCATATTGTTCCTGCGCGCGATAGAAGCCGGCCAGGAAAGTGGCATAATCAAGGTAGTGACCATCATCGATCGAAACCCCGGTCACATCTACATAGTCTCCGCCGACAAAGGGATCATCCTGGGCAAGTGCAGGTGTAGCAAAGACAAGCGTAAGAGAAGCGGCCAGCAAGGCCGCACGACGGTATACACGCATGAGTATATTCCTCCTGTTGGTCCAGCCTGCGAAGTGATCTGCATGGCTGATTGCTCACTCGGAGTCGGGCGACCCAAATTCAGGCCGGCACCAAGTAACATTTGGCTATGCCTCATTACCACAAGAGTCAATTACTCACCCGCAAAGATCGCCACCTCGTGCAATCCGGCGCTATTGGCCCGGCCGCGGTACATGCCGGGGGTGTTGAACGAGAAGATCGCAGAGCCATCGGGTGCCGCCACGATCACCCCGCCATCACCGCCCAATGCGCGCACCCCGGCCATCACCGTATCCGCTGCCTGCTGCGGGCTTTCCCCGGCAAAGCGGATCCTGGCGCAGATTTCATGCGCCACCCCCTCGCGGATGAAGAATTCGCCCGCCCCGGTGGCCGATACCGCACAGGCCCGGTCATCGGCATAGGTGCCCGCCCCGATGATCGGCGAATCGCCGATCCGGCCCCAGCGCTTGCCGGTGAGGCCGCCGGTAGAGGTACCCGCCGCAACATGACCCGCACTATCCAGCGCCACCGCACCGACTGTGCCGTATTTCAGATCGACATCAAACCAGCCAAACTTTTTCGATTTCAGTTCCTGCAACTGCCGCCAGCGTTCGGGCGTAGCAAAATAATCGGGATCGACCTGTTCGATCCCCTGATCGCGGGCAAATTCCTCTGCGCCATCACGGCTCAGGAACACATGCGGACTGTGTTCCATCACCGCCCGGGCCAGCCGGATCGGGTTTTTCGTATGTGCCACCCCGGTGATCGCGCCGGCGGCGCGGGTTTGCCCATCCATGATCGCGGCATCCAGCTCGTTGGTGCCATTATAGGTGAACACCGCGCCATGCCCGGCGTTGAAATGGGGATCATCCTCCAGCACCACGATCGCGGCCTGCACTGCATCCATGGCCGCGCCGCCTGCGCGCAGCACCGTGATGCCCGCGGCCAGTGCCGCCTCCAGCGCAGCACAATATTCATCCTGCAGCTGTGTGCTCATCCCCTCACGGGTCATCGATCCGGCTCCGCCGTGGATCGCGATGCTCCAGCTGGCGGCTTGCTTGTCAGTCATGGGGTTTCCTTTGTTCGCCGCGACGATTAGCAGATTGATCCGATGATGAAAGCACTGCGGATTATCGAGGATGACCTTTCCGGCGCGCAGATTGCGGCGCTGTTGCAGCTGCATCTGGATGAAATGCACGCATGGTCGCCGCCGGCCAGCGTCCACGCCATGCCGATCGAGCGGCTACGCGCGCCGGATGTCACCTTCTATGCCGCGTGGGACGGCGCTGTGCTGGCTGGCTGCGGGGCGCTCAAACAGCTTGATGCCTGCCACGGCGAGCTTAAATCGATGCGCGCCCACCCGGCTTATCGCGGGCGCGGGGTGGGCCGGGCGCTGCTCGATTACTTGCTGGGTGAGGCGCGGGCGCGCGGCTATGCCCGGGTCAGCCTGGAAACCGGCCGGCCCGAAGCTTTCCTTGCCGCGCGCCGCCTGTATGAAGCGGGTGGCTTTGCCGAATGCCCACCCTTCGGCAATTATGTGGCGGATGATTTCAGCATCTGCATGACGAGGATCCTATGAGCGAGCTTACCCTGCGCGCCGCGCGCACCGCCGATATTCCTGCCCTGTCGCGCCTAGCCATCGATAGTTTTGTCGGCAAATTCGGCCAGCTCTATTCGCTGGCAGACCTCTCTGCCTTTCTTATAGAGAGCTATTCCGAAGCAGCCATTGCCGAAGAGCTTGCCAATCCTGACCGGCTCTACCGGCTGGCGGAGCGTGATGGGCAACTGATCGCCTATTGCAAAATTGGCCTGACTTGTAGCTTCCCTGAATATGCGCGGGGAAACAACGTGCTCGAACTCAAGCAGCTATACGCCCTCCCGCAGACGACCGGAGCCGGGGTCGGCAGCGCGCTCATGGATTGGGCAATGCAGGAATTCACCACGCGCGGGGCTGATGAAGTGCAGATTTCCGTGTTCAGCGGCAACGCAGGCGCGCAGCGCTTTTATGCCCGTTACGGATTTGAAAAGATCGCCGACGTCACCTTCAAAGTGGGCGCGCAAATCGACGAGGAATATCTCTTCGCTAAGCTCTTGTCCGCCTGACGGCTAGTGCCGCGCAAGGATCAGGCTTTGCCTGATCCGGTCCATGCACTATATCCCCTCTAATGTCCTCGATTAGACCCTGGCGCGATATTGCGCGCCGCCAATCCCGCCAGATCATGGTCGGCGCTGTGCCGGTAGGCGGCGATGCGCCGATCACGGTTCAGACCATGACCAACACGCTGACCAGCGATCCGGTGGCGACGCTGAACCAGATCCGCCGCTGCGAAGAAGCCGGCGCCGATCTGATCCGCGTGTCCTGCCCCGATGTGGAAAGCACCAATGCGCTGCGGGCCATCACCCGCGCGGCGCGCATTCCGATCATCGCCGACATCCATTTCCACTATAAGCGCGCATTGGAAGCGGCTGACGCGGGCGCGGCCTGCCTGCGGATCAATCCGGGCAATATCGGATCGTCGCAGCGTGTGGCCGAAGTGGTCCGCGCGGCCAAAGCCAATGGCTGCGCGATCCGCATCGGGGTCAACGCCGGAAGCCTTGAGAAAGACCTGCTCGAAAAATACGGTGAGCCCTGCCCCGAGGCTTTGGTCGAAAGCGCGCTCGATCATATCAAGCTGCTGCAGGATCATGATTTCCACGAATATAAAGTCGCGGTTAAGGCCAGTGACGTGTTTCTGGCGGTGGCCGCTTATATGCAGCTGGCCGAAGCGACCGACTGCCCGCTGCATCTTGGAATTACCGAGGCGGGTGGGCTGATCGGCGGCACGGTCAAAAGCGCGATCGGCATGGGCAATATGCTGTGGGCCGGGATCGGCGACACGATCCGTGTTTCGCTTTCGGCTGAGCCTGAGGAAGAAGTGCGGGTCGGCTTTGAAATCCTCAAGAGCCTGGGCCTGCGCACACGCGGCGTGCGCGTCGTCTCTTGCCCCAGCTGCGCCCGGCAGGGATTTGATGTGATTCGCACCGTCCAGGCGCTGGAAAGCAGGCTTAGCCACATCAAGACCCCGCTTTCGCTGTCGGTGCTGGGCTGCGTTGTCAACGGCCCCGGCGAGGCGCGAGAAACCGACATTGGCCTGACTGGTGGGGGCAATGGCAAGCATATGGTCTATCTTTCGGGTGTGACCGATCACCATGTGCAAAGCGCTGATATGCTGGAGCATATTGTCGCGCTGGTTGAGGCAAAGGCTGCAGAGATCGAAGCCGCGACCAGCGATGCTGGGACAGCGGAGGCTGCAGCTTAAGCCCGGTCATTGGCAAATCGGTAATATTCCTGGCCTAAGCTCTGCGCATGGCCCGTCTCTTCGCCCTGACCTTCTTCGCTATCTTCGTCATGGTGATCATGGCGCTGGGATCGGGTGCACTGGTGGGCGCTGCCGGTGATGGCGATGCCCAAATCGCGGCGCAGCAGTCCGCAATGCAGCGCAATCAGAACGCATTTATGGCAAATGAGCGCACGACCTTGCTGATCAATCGCGACGATACCGGCCAGTTCCGCCTGACCGCGCAGGTCAATGGGCAGGACACCAGCTTTCTGATCGACACCGGGGCAGACGTGGTCGCCATTTCGGTTGGCGAGGCGGAGCGGATTGGCCTGCCGGTCAACCCCGGTGCATTCGAGCCGATCATGCAGACCGCCTCTGGCACCGGTTATGGTGCGATCTATGAGGTTGATGAACTGATCGTCGCGGGCAAGGAATTTCATAATATCGAAGTTGTGGTGCTCGATGGGCTGGAAACCAATCTGCTTGGTCAGACCGTGCTGAGCCGGTTGGGCAAGGTCGAACTCCGCGGCAACCAGATGGTGATCGGCGGCTAGCGCATTGCCGGGGGGTCAGTTGATGGTCTAGACGCGCGGCCATGACCATTTCGATCCGCCCCGCTACCTCCGCCGATTTGCCGCTGATTGCCAGGTTGATCCGCGCGCTGGCCGAGTATGAAAAACTCGCCGGGGAAGTTCGCTTTGACGAAGTGGTGCTGGGCGAAAAACTGTTCGGCAGCCGCCCTTATGCCGAGGTTGTCATCGGCGAAGTGAATGGCACAGCGCAGGGTTTTGCGCTGTTTTTCCACAATTTTTCGACCTTTGAAGGGCGCCCCGGAATCTATCTTGAGGATCTGTTCGTCCAGCCCGAAGCCCGCGGGAGCGGGCTGGGCAAGGCACTGTTGTCCCACCTTGCCGCACTGGCCGTAGCGCGCGATTGTGCCCGGCTGGAATGGTCGGTGCTGGATTGGAACGCCCCGGCGATCGGTTTCTACGAATCACTGGGGGCGCGCCTGATGAGTGGCTGGACCGGGATGCGGGTTGATGGGGCCGAACTGGATCAACTGGCCGTAGCTGCGCGCGTTTCCGCCGATTTCGGCTAGTATCGCGTTCAGCAAATGGTTATCCACAAGCTGCTATGAACGGGGCTATGAACAGGCGCGACATCCTTCGGGGAACATTGGCTGCGGGCGCTGCGCTCGCCCTGCCGGTGCGGGCGCTGGCCCAATCGCTGCCGCAGGAATTTGACAAGGTGTTCGGGCTTGAGCCGGTGCCACCAGTGATTCCTATCGAACCGGCGCTGCCCACCCAGATCATCCCCAATCCCGCCTATGATCGCCGCGTGCTGGAGATCGCCCGGCGCGAAGTGGAGCGGGCAGGCGCCGCGCTATGGCGCCGGGATATTGTCGGCATTGCCGATTTCGGCAGACCATCCACCCTGCCGCGCCTGCATTTCGCCAATCTGGAAGATGGCGGGATCCGCTCGTTCTATGTCGCGCATGGCCGGGGCTCTGACCCAGAACATAGCGGATTTCTGCACAATTTCTCCGATGCGCCAGGATCAGAGGCGACCTCGCGCGGGGCCTATCTCACCGCCGAATGGTATTCGGGCAAATATGGCACCTCGATCCGCCTGGTCGGGCTGGATCAGGATAATACCCATGCGCTGGATCGCGCAATCGTGATGCACCCGGCCTGGTATGCCGCGCCGGGCATGATCGCCCGGCAGGGCAAGCTGGGCCGCAGCGAAGGCTGCTTCGCCATGGCACCCGATGAATTCAACGAAGCGCTGTGGCATCTTTCGGGCGGGCGGCTGCTTTACGCCGATCGCATCGAAGTTTGAGCGGGAGTTTCTTTCCAGCCTGACGGCTGGGTTCGACCCCGACCCGCTCCCCCCGCCCGGCCACCCGACAGGGTAGTCTATGAGTGGCCGGGCTGGGGGAGCAGGCCGGGGCCGCGCGAGGATCAAGCCCAGCTTGATCCGTCCATCTCACCCTATAACGGATTATCCAGCTTGATTACCTCTTCGGTGCTGGTCCGCTGGCCGTCCTGCAGCTTGCGGGCCGCAGCAAAGCTGGCCAGCACCGGGGCATCGCGTTGATAAATATCATTGAAGCCGCGCATCCGTCCGGTCACATCGGTCGCCATGGTGAAATAGGTGATGTAGATCGGAAAAGTCTTGGTCATTGGCACCAGGGTGTATTTGCCCGAGGTCGAATGGGCGACGCCCTCTTCCGGGGTCATCCCCGCGCCAAGGATGGCCATGGTCATGCCAAGCTCGCTTGCGCGTTCGGTGCGAATGCAGCCGTGGCTAAGCGCACGGACATCCAGATTGAACAACCGGCGCGAGGGCGTGTCATGGACGAAGATCGCATGCGGATTAGGCATGTCGAGCTTCATCAGGCCCAGCGAATTGCCCGGCCCCGGCTGCTGGACCACGGTGATCGTGCCATCGGCGGCCTTGGTCACCTTGTAGTTTTCGCGGCGGGCCTGTGCCGGATTGCCGATCAGCCGCGCGCCCAGCCCTTCGCCCTTGACGATTGACTGCGGCACCGTCCAGGTCGGGTTGAAGATCACCCCTTTGACCACTTCGGCCAGCTGCGGCGTGGCGGTGCGGCCGGGTTTACCCACAATCGTCCGGTAGCTGCGGATAATCTCGTTTTTCACGGTCAGCCGCAGCTGAAACTCGGGCACGTTGGTGATGAGGTAGAACGGCCCCATATCGCGGGCAAGCCAGCGCCAGCGGTCCATATTGACGCGGATCTGGTCGCGGGTTTTCTTGTCAGCCCGCGGAGCGGCGGCGAGTGCCCCCTTTAGCGCGGCATAATCGGGGTGCATCGGCGCAAGCCCCGCGAGAACCCCAGCCACATCATGCGTTTCCAATGCCTTGGTCATCAGCGCCGCATTGGGTGTCTGATCGATATCGGGATCGAGCGCGAACCACTGGATCCGCGAATCCATTCGGGTCCGGCCATCGCGCATATCTTCGGCCAGCCAGCTGAAACTGCGGCTGGCCTGTTCATCCAGGACTGTGCCTTCACCGGCCAACATCGCGGCGCGCAGCGCATCGATCTGGTAATCTGCCGGGATCAGCCCTTCAACATCGATACCTTGAAGCACCGCCAGCAAAGTGCGGGCATCGCCCAGTTTCCAGTTCATCACCAGTGGCGCTACTGGGAGCGGCGGCTGGATCACCGGCACCTCAGGTGCAGCAACGGGTACAGCTGGCGCAGTCGGCATCGGTGCCGGGGTCGCGGCAGGGGCGGGCAGAATGCTAACCGGCGCGGGCGGCGGAGCAGCCGCTCCGGCAGACGCCGCGCCAAGGGCCAGTGCCCCCGCCGCCACTGCCATGCTGATCCCGGCCATCAAAAACCCCTTGCCCCGCATCATCCTGTCCAACTTGTTAAACTCCATTCCGGCAGATGTCCGGCGCTTTGGGGCATTGTGCCCGTTTCGTCAGCCCCCTTCAAGGCTGCGCCCTTTCTCAAAGCTGAATTATCAATCCTGATGACGCAGCGCAGCAACTTGCCTAAGGCCGGTTCGGTGACCCGCCATCATCCCCTTATGCCGTTCGTGGCCGCCGCTGCCGGTATTGCCAGTTTCAGCCTGATGGACGGGCTGATGAAAAGCGCCTCGATCGCCGCCGGGGTGTTCAGCGCGATGCTGCTGCGATCGGCCTTTGGGGCGATGCTGATGCTACCGATCTGGCGGCTGGCGGGTGGCGGGTGGCCGGAACGGGCGGCCTTGAAAGTCCATGCGATCCGCGCTGGAGTAACCTCGGCCATGGCCAGCAGCTTTTTCTGGGGGCTGGTCCGCTTGCCCTTGGCCGAAGCGATCGCGATTTCCTTCATCGCGCCGCTGTTTGCACTTTATCTGGCCGCTGTGCTGCTGGGCGAGAAGATAGAACGCAAGGCGATCCTGGCCTCGCTGCTGGGGCTGGTCGGTGTGCTGGTGATCGTCGCAGCGCGGATCGGCGATACGGCCTTTACCGCCGAAATGGGCTGGGGCATCGCTGCGGTGCTGTTTTCTGCGGTACTCTATGCCTGGAACCTGATTCTGCAGCGCCAGCAAGCACAAGTCGCCAATCCGCGCGAGATCGCCTTTTTCCAGACCTTTTTTGTCACCTGCTTTCTGGGGCTTTTGGCACCGTGGCTGCTTGACCTGCCCGCGCCCCACGTGCTGCGCGAGCTGTTTGGCAGCGCGGTGCTGACCGTGGTGGCGCTGATGTTCCTCAGCTGGGCCTATGCCCGGGCCGAGGCGCAGGCGCTGCTGGCGATCGAATATACCGCCTTTGTCTGGGCCGCGCTGGTCGGGTGGCTGTGGTTTGACGAGGCGGTGACGATAACCACTGTGCTGGGGGTGATCCTGATCGTCGCCGCCTGCTGGATAGCCGCTCCGCGCCGGACCGAACAGACGGCGCTTTAACGCCGATCCGGGCGCGTTTTCTCCGCCCCGTCCCTTGACGCGCCGCCCCTGAACGCGCATCGGCTGCGCCGACACATGGCCCATCCAGCTCAAGGAAACCACTGCATATGACCCAGGTTGGACAGGACTCGCTTCAGACCCGCAGCACCATGACGGTCGGTACCCGCGAATTTGCCTATTATTCGCTAAGCAAGGCTGCGACCAAGATCGGCGACATTTCCCGCCTGCCCTTTTCGATGAAGGTGCTGCTGGAAAATTTGCTCCGCTTTGAAGACGGCGGCTTCACCGTTTCGGTTGGCGATATCCAGGCGCTGGCCGATTGGCAGAGGAACCCGCTGACGGGCGGCGAGATCCAGTACCGCCCGGGCCGGGTGCTGCTGCAGGATTTCACCGGCGTTCCTTGCGTGGTTGATCTGGCCGCGATGCGCGATGCGATTGCCAAGCTGGGCGGCGATACTTCCAAGATCAACCCGCTGGTCCCGGTCCATCTGGTAATCGATCACTCGGTGATGGTCGACGAGTT
>JAYVKX010000123.1:0-9588 GCA_043768005.1 Novosphingobium sp.
ATCCGGCGAGTCGTTGTCCGCTGGTGCGGCGGGCGATCCGGTCCGACCTTGCTGTGCCGTCCCGCTCCCCCGCCCGGCCACCCACGAGAGTATCCTGAATGGGTGGCCAGGCGGGGGAGCTGGACGGCACAGCAAGCCATTCGCGGAGGCGAATAGCTCACCCAGCAAAGACTTCCCTATCCTTCCAGAGTACGCGCTGCGGGATGATGCTTGTCGAGATGGCGTTTGATGATCTTGAGGTTACGGGTGTTCGACCGATAAAGAAAATCGAACAGATCGCCTGCCAGCGGCACCGCACCGAGCAGTGCATCAACGCCGACATTGCCGGCCATGCCCCACAGCTTCCACTTCGGCAGGCCAAGATTGCGCGCCTCCCACACCAGGTAAAGACCCATAGCTGCGGTGATTGCGTCACCCGCCACCGGCAGCAAGCCGACAATCGCATCCAGACCGACCCGCCGGTTTAGCCCGGGAATGATGAACACGCCCTCCAGCAGCTTTTCCAGCGCTTCGATCCGCATCCGCACTGAATGGGCGTCGGTACCAAGTGGCAGCTGTGCCGTCATGCGCTGTAATCTGTCCGGTCGTTCCATCTGCTGTTCCAATAAGCACCGGGCGATAATCGCCTGCGGGAAGGGTCATTTGGGGCGCATGGCCAGCGGCAACAAGGGATGGCTCCCCCAGCGGTTTGGTGCAAAACCGGTAACGTCCCCGCTGATCAGCGACCAGCGGATCGGCGGGCCGAATGGAATGAAGGTGTTTGCAGCCATCAGCTGAGCCTCGGCTTCAGCCTGCAGCGCCGCGCGCGCGGCCAGCTGATTCTCCGCCAGCGCTTGGGCTGCGCGCGTATCGACAGCAGAGTTGCACAGGGCCTTGGCGTTGGCGCAGCTCAACTGGTTGAGGAACCAGCTGGCGCGCTGATAGCGGGCGACAATATCGACCAGCCGCAAATCAGCGGGGGCGGCTTCACCCACCCGCCGGCTATCGATCCCGATCGCGGTGAGATCATCATGCAGCCGGGCGAACAATACATCCGCCCCCGGCCCCGCCGGCATGGCGATCCGCAGCACCACCGGCCCGCGCCCCGATCCGCGCCAAGCTGATACCCGCGCCGCGCCCACCGAACGACGCTGACCCAGCGACATATCGTTCCACCGCTCTTCCACCAGCCCGGGATCGCCCTCAGAGCCCGGCGAAACGATCCGGTTCGAAGCCGTCCAGCCGCCCACCGAAAAAGCGGCGATCAATGCATCGCGATCAATCGCCATCGCAACCGCCTCACGATTGGCGGGCGATACCAGAAACCCATCGGCGTGCAGCACGGCCAGGCCAAACAGCCCGCCGACCGGATCAAGCCGGATCGCCCCGCGTGATAGGCCGGCAATATCGAGCCGCGGAAAATCCTCGATCCGCCCACCCAGTACAATATCGGATTCGCCATTATCAAAGCGTTCAATGGCCTTGGCAGCGGACAGCGCATGGAGGTGGAGCAGACGCGAGCGCGCCGTCCAATCCTCTTCGCTGGGCAATCCGCGATCCTCTGGCGGGATCGGCCGCAGCACTGCGGTGCGTCCTTCACGGGAAAGCTTCATCGGCCCCGCACCGCGATCCTTGCGCGCGAGGCCAAGTTCGGGCTGAGCGAGCAGCTGGAGCAGATCGGGTACCGGGCCGTTCAGGCGAATTTCCAGCACTCGCCCGGCCATGGCGCGGGTTTCCTCGATCCCGGCCAGATCAGCCCCCAGCGCCGTTCCGCGCAGTTCCACAATGGCCTGAAGCAACGCGCTACGCGCCGAATCGCCAGTGATATGGCTGCCATCGGGCCAGGTTCCATCGCGCAGCCGGAAGATGTAGCTCTGCCCATCGTCAGTCACGATCCAGCGATCGGCCAGCGCCGGAATCACCCGGCCCTGCTCGTCAAATCCGACCAGTCCTTCGGTGGTGGCCGAGCGGATCAGCTGCGCGGCAGGCGGTAGGCGCGGGCCGGTCTGGAATGCAGCCCCGCTATCACCGATCACCGCCACTTCAACCGGACGATCCGCCCCGTCGCCGCAACCGGTCAGCACCGCAGCACCAGAAAGTGCGGCAAACGCTGCGGCAAGGCGCAGTAAGGGAAGGCGGCGGTTCATCTGCCGTCAGTTCCTATCGGATTTTGTGGCTCACGCAAAACCGCATCGTGGCGGTTTAGCCGCAGCACGAGGTCAGCGAGGAGAAAATCAGATTTTGCGGAGCTTTCCGCCATGCCCTGCAGCGGCCAGCGCCGGGCGGACAAAGCGCGGCGTTCCTTCGCCAGCAGTTACTGGCGCGCGAGCGACCTTGGGATCAATTTCCTCACGAAAGGCAATCCCGAAGCGATCTTCATGGACCCAGGCGACCAGGCCTTCAACCCAGCCGATATTGCGGATATTGGCCCAGACCAACTGGCCGCGCTGTGCTTTGAGTGTTCCTTCGGCCATCATGCCACCGGCAGAAAGATTGCGGACGCGCACCTTGTGCTCACCCTCCAGCCCGTCAAGACGGACTTCGGACAGCACGAACAGGCTGTCGCGCGCGATCTGCCTATTCTCATCGTCCATGATCAGTCGCCATACTCCTTGGCGGTGCGCGTTTGGCGTCCGCTGAAACCATTTGACCCGGCACTACTTCCGGCACTCTCCACGCGGCATAAAGAAAACTAGCAAAAAAGCGGTTAATGCGTGATAGCTGACAGATTAGCGATCAATCGTCGCGTGAAATCTTCTCGCGCCGTTCATGCGCTTCCTGTGCCTCTACCGTCATAGTGGCAATTGGCCTGGCGCTAAGCCGACCAAGTCCGATCGGTTCACCGGTCACTTCGCAATAACCATATTCGCCCTCTTCGATTCGGCGCAGCGCCGAATCGATCTTGGCGATCAGCTTGCGCTGGCGGTCACGCGTGCGCAATTCGATGCCCCAATCCGTCTCGCTGGAGGCACGGTCATTAAGATCAGGCTCGCGGATCGGTCCTTCCTGCAGGTTCTGCAGCGTATCGGCAGCGGCCAAAAGGATCGATTTCTTCCATTCAAGCAGCAACCGGCGAAAGTAGTCCGCCTGCGTTTCGCACATATAGGGTTCGCTATCATTTGGTACATAATCGCTGGAAATCGCCCGTTTGGCCTTGGCCAGAACATCAATTTCATCGCCCAGAACCGTCACCATTGCATTCTCCGCACCAAAAACCGCCGGGCCTGCAGGTCCTGCAGCTTCGGGTTTTCCCGATAGCCACCCATAGCTGGTTTGAGCGCGCCTATAATTCTGGGCAGAAACCCACACAAGCGCAATCCGCATCGCCATACAATCCGCAACATTAAGCATGGCCGAACACGCCAAAACGTAAGTTTCATCATGCTGTCACTGAATTTCATCAGGCTCAGCACATCGAATTCGTGTCGATTTGGAATAATTTGCGGCGACGTTAACCATTTGTTGACCACGATAGGGAAGATTTGGCTCTCACGGCGGGCAACAGGGGTCTCGCCAAATGGGGGTACCGAGATGAGCACCAACTGGATCCAGAGCGCGAAAGTAACCAGCCCGTTTGCAGGGCCAGCGGTTATTGCGGATCACACTTGCGAAGATATGCTGGTAGCATGTTGCCTGGCCGCTGCCGCCCAGGGCGATATCAGCGCCTATTACGATCTTGGCGTGGCCTATTCGACTGGCAGCCACGGCGTGGACTGCGATCTGATCGAGGCCCACAAATGGTTCAATCTTGCCGCCGTTTCCGGCAATTCCGAGGCGCAAATGTGCCGCGCCGATATTTCGGATGAAATGAGCGCCCGCGAAATCGCCGAGGCCCAGCGCCGCGCCCGCGAATGGATCGCTGCCAGCAGCCGCCGCGCCGCCTGAAGCGGACCAGCTATTCTTTCCGGAACGGGGTCCGCTCGCCCAGAAACAGCTGATCCGCCGCCACTCCTGCCCGCTCGCGCGCCAGAAAATCGGCGATCGCGGCACGAAAGCCAGGATGAGCGATATAATGCGCTGACCAGGTTTGCACCGGCTCATACCCCCGGGCCAGCTTGTGGCCTCCCTGGGCCCCCGCCTCAACCCGGTTGAGGCCGCGTGCGATGGCCGCATCGATCGCCTGATAATAACACAGCTCAAAATGCAGGAGCAGCTTGTCAGTGGTTGCCCCCCAATAGCGGCCATAAAGCGCATCTGGCCCGATGAAGTTGAGCGCACCCGCCACCGCCACCCCATCCATATAGGCCAGTACCAGCAGGATCTGGTCCGCCATCCGCTGCCCGATCAAGCTGAACGCTGCGCGGGTGAGATAAGGCCGCCCCCATTTGCGCGCACCGGTATCCTGATAAAACGCCCAGAAGGCGTCCCAATGCTCCTCGCGAATGTCCGTTCCGCTCAGCAGGCGGATCTCCACGCCTGCTTGCGCTGCTGCCCGCTCCTTGCGGATGTCCTTGCGCTTGCGCGAGGATAACTGGCCAAGGAAATCATCAAAACTGGCATAGCCGCGATTTTTCCAGTGGAACTGGATATCGCTGCGCAGCAGCCAGCCCGCCGCCTCGAACAGCGGCAATTGCTCTGGCGCGATGAAAGTGGCGTGGGCCGACGACAGGCTGTTCGCCGCGCACAGCTGCTCTGCGCCCCGCAGCAGCGGCAAAGCCAGCGCCAGATCGGCCAGCAACAGCCGCTTGCCGCTTGCCGGGGTGAACGGCACCGCGATCTGGAGCTTGGGGTAATAGCTGCCCCCGGCATTGTGCCAGGCATCAGCCCAGTTGTGATCGAACACATATTCGCCCTGGCTGTGACTTTTGAGATAAGCAGGAAGTGCTGCAGCAAGGCGGCCGTCAGCGCTCTCGATCACGAGGGGTGCCGGGCTCCAGCCGGTGCCGGGGCCGACACTGCCTGATTCTTCAAGCGCCGACAAAAATGCGTGCGACAGGAACGGATCGCCGCCTGTCAGCATATCCCATTGATCGCCCGGAAATTCACCGATCGAGCAAGCGATGCGCGCAATTATGCCATCACTGCTCACGCGATACCGGTGCTTTCGGCAATCGGCGCATCGGCATAGGCAGCGGCCCGTTCGCGCAGCTCTTCAGAACGAACGGTCCAGCTTAGCAGCGGCAGGCCGCGCCTGCGCTGGGCGGCGGCAAACCGGCTGGGCAGATCGCGGATATCATAGGCAAGGAAATCCGGCTTGCAGTGCCACAGCGACAGGCGGCGGCGCAGGCGGCCCGGCAGTGCCTTGTCATCTTCCTCGGTAATGATCAGCCCGCGTGTCGTCAGCGGCGCATGGCTGGCGAACCAGCGAACCATCCGCGGATCGAAGCTCATCACCGCATGGGTGCCCTGATAACCCTCCAGCACCCGCCGCACCGCCAGACACAGCGCGGCGTAGCGGCGCGAATTGTTCGATTTGAGCTCGATCAATAGCGGAACCCGCCCCGCAACCTGATCGAGCAACTGGCGCAGCGAAGGGATAGTGTCCTGACTGCCCGAAAGAGTGATGCGGCCCAACTGGTCAGAGCTGCGCTTCGCCACTGGCCCGGTCTGGCCGGTCAGCCGGTCCAGCTCGAAATCATGGAAGACCACGGCCTGCCCATCGCTGCTGCGCTGGACATCGCATTCGATCCCCATGCCCCGCTCGATCGCCAAGGCAAAGGCACCAGGCGAATTTTCCGGAGCGCCCGGCCCATGCAGCCCGCGGTGCGCATAGTCACCGCCAGCCATCCAGCTGATCTTGCTGGCAGGCGGGGCTGGCGCGAGCCAGTGATCAAGCAGGCCGAACGGCGACAATCGCATCCACCTCTACAGCCGCGCCCAGCGGCAGCGCGGGCACGCCAACCGCACTGCGGGCATGTTTGCCCGCCTCACCAAACAGCGCGACCATCAGTTCCGATGCGCCGTTGACCACCTTGGGCTGATCGGTGAAATCAGCGGCGGAATTGACGAAGCCGCCCAGCTTGACGATCCGCTCAACCCGGTCAAGCGAACCCAGCGCCGCTTTCAGCTGGGCCACCAGCATCAACCCGCAGGCCCGAGCGGCGGCATAGCCATCTTCAAGGCTGACATCCTCGCCCAGCCGGCCGCGCACCAGTTTTCCGTCCACGAACGGCAGTTGTCCCGAAACATGGGCTAGGCCGCCTGCGATAACCACTGGAACATAGGCAGCAACCGGCGCGGCGGCTTCGGGCAAGGTCAGGCCCAGCTCGGCCAGTTTTGCGCTTATTTCGGCGTCAGTCATCTTTCTCTCCGTTCAAGCGCTCTAGCAGCCAGGGCAAGGCAGTGCCCCAATCGTCAATCCGCGCGTGGGCATGGCCCAGTTGATGCGCGCAGGCGATATGCGGGGCAAGCAACGGCTCACCGCATAGATGCAGCCGGGTTACATGGGGCGCGACCTCCGCGACGGAGCCATGGTGCTGCGGCAGATCGTCGATGAAGATCGCATGGGCGGGCTGGTATTCATCCAGAATCGCCTGCAGCGCCGGGCCTTTGGGGCCTTGGTTGGTAAAAACCCGCGCCTCGATCCCGACATCGCGCAATTGCTTTGTCCGGGTTAGTTGGCGGTGGTCACCCAGATTGGTCAGGATCACCACATCGGCGTGCTCGCCCAGCCGCCGGATTCCCTCAACCGCGCCCGCGATCGGCAGCTGACGGTGCATTTCGCTATCGAAAAACAAGTTGAGCAAGCGCCAGATATCGCCCGGCTCGACCAGTTCGCCACTTGCGCGATGTTTCAAGGCCTTGCCAAAATCATTGCTGCTCATCGCAAAATCGATGCCATGCGCTTCGCCCAGCCAATCGCGGAACGGGGCGACCATGTGCAGGATCACCTCGTCACAATCACTGATGATCAGGGGTTTGCTCAAGAATTCAGCCTTTCATACGCGGCGACCAGCGCCTGCGGTTTAACCCCCAATGCCTCGGCCGCGCCAACCAGATCGGGCTCGTGCGCGCAAAGGAATTCAAGCACTGCGCTCAGCACCGCCGGATCATCCAACCCCGCACGCAGCGCATCAGGGGTCAGCCCGGTAAGCGAAAGCAACCGTTCTGCGCGGCTTTCGCTGCCCAGCACCCAGCCCAGCGCGCCCAGCGCCAGCGCGGCAGGATCAGCAGCGGGGGATGGCGGCTCGCGAAGAATTGTCAGACTCCTGTCCAGCGCATAGAGGGTTGGCGTGAAACCAGATGGTGCACAGGCGGGCGAATGGCAAAGCGAATCCTCGTTGTCGAGGACAACGATCTTAATCGGAAGCTGTTTTGCGATGTTTTGCGCAGCCAGGGCTATGCGGTGGAGCCGGTGGCCGATGGGCTGGAGGCGCTTGACCGCGCCCGGCAATTCGTTCCCAATCTGATCATCATGGACATCCAGATGCCTAATGTTTCAGGGCTGGACCTGATCGAGGCGGCCAAGGCCGATGTCACGCTCCGCAGCATCCCGGTGCTGGCCGTCACCGCCTATGCAGGCAAGGGTGATGAGGAGCGGATCCGTGATGCGGGCGCGGAAGGCTATCTGGCCAAACCGGTTTCGATCGGGCCGTTCATGGCGGCGGTCCGCGCACTGGTGGAAAAGGCCGTGGCTTGACTTTCTGCACCTAGCGCCGCTTTTGCGCCGCAATTCTTGGCCACAGGGCCATAAAACCCCTCGGGAGCATGCAATGATGGACCGCGCCGCCACCTCTGAAAAAATCGCCGCGCTGATCAAACCCTTCAACAAGAAGGGCACCGAAATCACCGATGCAATCAGTTTTGCCGGCGATCTGGAATTTGACAGCCTGACGGTGATGGATTTCGTTGCCGAGATCGAGGACAGTTTCGACATCATCATCAGCATGAACCTGCAGGCCGAGATCGAGACTTATGGCCAGCTGGTCGATGCGGTGGTGAAGCTGCAAGGCTGATGCCCGGTTACCGCAGGCAGAGGAACTGAATTCGCATGACTGATCTGTTTTCCAAATTCGATCCGCTGATCGAACAGCGCCGCGCGCTGCTCTCCACCGGGCTGACCGATCCGTTCAATCTGGTGATGGAGCGGGTGGTCTCGCCCACCGTGGCGATCTGCAACGGCCGCGAAACGATCCTGCTCGGCACTTACAATTACATGGGTATGACATTTGACCCCGATGTGATCGAAGCGGGCAAGCAGGCGCTGGACGATTTTGGCGCGGGCACCACCGGCAGCCGGGTCTTGAACGGAACCTATGCCGGGCACCGGGCCTGCGAAGAGGCGCTGAAAGAATTCTACGCCATGGAGCACGCCATGGTGTTCTCAACCGGCTATCAGGCCAACCTCGGGATTATCAGCACCATCGCCGGCAAGGGCGATTACATCGTGCTGGATATCGATAGCCATGCCTCGATCTGGGATGGCTGCAAGCTGGGCGATGCCGAGGTGGTGCCGTTCAAGCATAATGATATCGAGGCGATGGAAAAACGCCTCAAGCGGATTCCCGAAGGCGCGGGCAAGCTGGTGATCCTCGAAGGGGTCTATTCGATGCTCGGCGATATTGCCCCGCTTAAGGAAATGGTCCGCGTCGCCCGCGAAAACGGCGCGATGGTGCTGGTGGATGAGGCACATTCGATGGGCTTTATCGGCCCCAATGGGCGCGGCGTGGCAGAAGACCAGGGCTGCCTCGATGAGGTCGATTTCGTGATCGGCACCTTCTCCAAATCGGTCGGCACAGTCGGCGGCTTTTGCGTGTCCAACCATCCCAAGTTCGAGATCATGCGGCTGGTCTGCCGCCCTTACGTGTTCACTGCCAGCCTGCCGCCCAGCGTGGTCGCCACCGCCGCCACCTCGATCCGCAAGCTGATGCACGGCTCGAACAAGCGGGCGCATCTGTGGGAAAATTCCAAGGTGCTGCACAAAGGCCTGCGTGAGCTTGGCTTCACACTTGGCACCGACACCCCGCAAAGCGCGATCATCGCGGTGATCATGCCCGATCTGGAGCGCGGAGCGGGGATGTGGGAGGCGCTGCTGAATGAGGGCCTCTATGTGAACCTTGCCCGCCCCCCCGCAACCCCCGCCAATATGACCCTGCTGCGCTGCTCGCTGTGTGCAGAACATTCCGCCGCTCAGGTTCAGACGATCCTTGGGATGTTCGAGCGGGCGGGGAAGGGTATGGGGATTATCTGAGCTAATCCAGCGGCCCGTTTGCCAAGCCTTGCCGCCTATGTCAGTTTGCACGGCAGGGGGAACCACATGGCCTATCGGACAACGCTGTTTGCCGCTGCACTGGCGCTGACTTACGTCAATCCAGCCGCCGCCGATCCGGCTGCCGCGTCAAAGCCGCCCGGGGCCGAAGCCACCCATATTTCCGAATCCACGGTCCACGGCGATGCGCATTCGCATGCGGATACCATGGTGCCCAAGCAGGCCATGCTGCTGCCCGGTTATGGCAATGGCGGTTTTGCGATAACCACAACGGTTCCACAGGCGCAGGCGTATTTTTCCAACGGGATGGAGCTGGGCCCGGCCTTTGCCCATAATGCCGCGATTGCCGCGATGAAGGAGGCCGTTCGGCTGGATCCGGCCTGCGCCATGTGTCTGTGGGGCCAGAGCCTGGTGGAAGGCCCGACGATCAATTACGGCAAGGACGCTAGCGAACGCGCGCC